>NZ_JAWOAI010000147.1:0-20001 GCF_033194735.1 Streptomyces sp. W16 | reverse complement strand
CGCGCTCTTCGGGACCCAGATCGTCGTACCGCAGCCGGCCGACTACGCGGCGATCGGTGCCGCCCGGCAGGCCGCGTGGGCGCTCGGAGTCTCGCAGGGGACGCTGGACCCGCGTACCCCGCCGCCCTGGCAGGGTCCGGTCGCGCAGGTGCTGGAGCCGGGTGACGAACTGGCCGTAGGGCAGGCGGTGCGGCAGCAGTACGTGTCCGTACGGGAACAGACCCATCCGGGGGCGTTCCGCTCGTAGGAGTTCACGCGTTGCGCTCTTAAGGGTTCATAAGGGCGCATGTGGCACTGCTCTTGGCTTAATCAGTTGAGGTAACGCGGGTGGAGTGTCGGACGATGGGGGCGAGGGGCAGACAGCCCACCCCCCACCCGCCGACTCCGAGAGACCCAGCGTGCTCATACGACTTCTGCGGACCTATCTCAGGCCCTACAGGAAACCCATCGCCCTGCTGGTGCTGCTGCAGTTCCTGCAGACCTGCGCCACCCTCTACCTGCCCACCCTGAACGCGCACATCATCGACAACGGTGTCGTGAAGGGGGACACCGGTTACATCCTGTCGTTCGGTGCCCTGATGATCGGGATCTCGCTGGTCCAGGTCGTGTGCAATACCGGTGCCGTCTACTACGGCGCCCGCACCGCGGCGGCCGTCGGCCGGGACATCCGGGGCGCCATCTTCGACCGGGTGCAGTCGTTCTCGGCCCGCGAGGTCGGTCACTTCGGCGCGCCCTCGCTGATCACCCGTACGACCAATGACGTCCAGCAGGTCCAGATGCTGGCCCTGATGACGTTCACGCTGCTCGTGTCGGCGCCGATCATGTGCGTCGGCGGGATCATCCTGGCGCTCGGTCTCGATGTACCGCTGTCCGGGGTGCTGATCGCGGTGGTGCCGACACTGACCATCTGCGTGACGATCATCGTGCGCCGGCTGCGCCCGCTGTTCCGGTCGATGCAGGTGCGCCTCGACTCGGTGAACCGGGTGCTGCGCGAGCAGATCACCGGCAACCGTGTGATCCGCGCGTTCGTCCGGGACGAGTACGAGAAGGACCGGTTCCGGAAGGCCAACTCCGATCTCACCGAGATGCAGCTGAAGACGGGCAATCTGCTCGCGCTGATGTTCCCGGTGGTCATGACCACGGTGAACCTGTCGTCGATCGCCGTCGTGTGGTTCGGTGCGCACCGGATCGACAGCGGCGGGATGCAGATCGGCGATCTGACCGCGTTCCTCGCCTATCTGATGCAGATCGTGATGTCCGTGATGATGGCCACCTTCATGTTCATGATGGTGCCGCGCGCGGAGGTCTGTGCCGAGCGCATCGAGGAGGTCCTCGACACCGAGAGCAGTGTCGTGCCGCCGGTGGCTCCCGTCTTCGAACTGCGCCGACACGGGCATCTGGAGGTCCGCGGGGTCGGCTTCTGTTACCCGGGCGCCGAGGAACCCGTACTGAAGTCCATCGACCTGGTGGCCCGCCCGGGCGAGACGACGGCCGTGATCGGCTCGACCGGCAGCGGAAAGTCCACCCTTCTGAGTCTGGTCCCGCGCCTGGTTGACGCGACCGACGGCGAAGTCCTCGTCGACGGTGTCGACGTGTCGACCATCGACCCGGTACTGCTGGCCAAGACGGTCGGCCTGGTCCCGCAGAAGCCGTACCTCTTCGCGGGCACGGTCGCCACCAACCTCCGCTACGGCAACCCGGACGCGACGGACGAGGAGTTGTGGCACGCGCTGGAGGTGGCGCAGGCCAAGGGCTTCGTCGAGGGGCTGGAGAACGGGCTCGACTCCCCCATCGCGCAGGGCGGCACCAATGTCTCCGGCGGTCAGCGGCAGCGGCTCGCCATCGCCCGCACGCTGGTGCAGCGGCCGGAGATCTACCTCTTCGACGACTCCTTCTCCGCCCTCGACTACGCGACCGACGCGGCTCTGCGGGCGGCCCTCGCGCAGGAGACCGCCGAGGCGACCGTGGTGATCGTGGCGCAGCGGGTCGCCACCATCAGGGACGCCGACCGGATCGTCGTACTCGACGAGGGACGGGTCGTGGGGACGGGCCGGCATCACGAACTGATGGCGGACAACGAGACGTACCGAGAGATCGTGCTCTCCCAGCTCACGGAAGCGGAGGCAGCCTGATGGCCGGGCCCATGGGGCGGATGATGGCCGGGACGGGCCCCGACGCCCGTTCGATGGACTTCAAGGTGTCCGGCAAGCGGCTCATCGGCCAGTTCAAACCGGAGAGGCTCACCCTCGGCATCCTGCTGGTGTGCGTGGTGGTGAGCGTCGGGCTGAACGTGGTCGGGCCGAAGATCCTCGGCAACGCCACCGACCTGGTCTTCGCGGGCATCATCGGGCGGCAGATGCCGGCCGGGACGACCAAGGCGCAGGCCCTCCAGGCGATGCGCGACCGGGGCCAGGGCTCGGTCGCGGACATGCTCAAGAGCACGGACTTCACCCCGGGCAAGGGCATCGACTTCACCTCGGTGGGGCATGTGCTGCTGCTCGCGCTGGGCACGTTCCTGGTGGCCGGGCTGCTGATGGCGGTGGCGACCCGGATGGTCAACCGGGCGGTCAACCGGACCATGTTCCGGCTGCGCGAGAGCGTGCAGACGAAGATGTCGCGGCTCCCGCTGTCGTACTTCGACAAGCGGCAGCGCGGTGAAGTGCTGTCGCGCGCGACCAACGACATCGACAACATCGGGCAGACGCTCCAGCAGTCGATGGGCCAGCTCATCAACTCGCTGCTCACGATCATCGGCGTCCTCGCGATGATGTTCTGGGTGTCCTGGCTGCTCGCCCTGGTCGCGCTGGTGACCGTGCCGCTGTCGTTCCTCGTCGCCACCCGCATCGGCAAGCGCTCGCAGCCGCACTTCGTGCAGCAGTGGCGCTCGACGGGGAAGCTCAACGCGCACGTCGAGGAGATGTACACCGGGCACACCCTGGTGAAGGTGTTCGGGCGGCAGGACGAGTCGGCGCAGCTCTTCGCCGAGCAGAACGACGCGCTCTACGAGGCGGGGTTCAAGGCGCAGTTCAACAGCGGTGTCATGCAGCCGCTGATGATGTTCATCTCGAACCTCAACTACGTGCTGGTGGCCGTGGTCGGCGGCCTGCGGGTCGCGTCCGGCTCGCTCTCGATCGGTGACGTGCAGGCCTTCGTCCAGTACTCACGCCAGTTCTCGATGCCGCTGACGCAGGTCGCGTCGATGGCGAACCTCGTGCAGTCCGGTGTCGCCTCCGCCGAGCGGATCTTCGAACTCCTCGACGCCGAGGAGCAGACGGCCGACCCGATGCCGGGCGAACGCCCCGAGGAACTCCGCGGCCTGGTCGCCCTGGAGCACGTCTCCTTCCGCTACGACCCCGACAAGCCGCTCATCGAGGACCTCTCGCTGACGGTGGAACCGGGCCACACGGTCGCGATCGTCGGCCCGACGGGCGCCGGCAAGACCACCCTGGTCAACCTCCTCATGCGGTTCTACGAGGTCTCCGGCGGGCGCATCACCCTCGACGGTGTCGACATCGCGAAGATGTCCCGGGACGAACTCCGTTCCGGCATCGGCATGGTGCTCCAGGACACCTGGCTGTTCGGCGGCTCGATCGCCGACAACATCGCGTACGGGGCCTCTCGCGAGGTCACCCGGGGCGAGATCGAGGAGGCGGCGCGGGCGGCGCACGCCGACCGGTTCGTCCGTACGCTGCCAGACGGCTACGACACCGTGATCGACGACGAGGGCACGGGGGTCAGCGCCGGTGAGAAGCAGCTCATCACCATCGCGCGGGCGTTCCTGTCCGACCCGACGATCCTGGTCCTCGACGAGGCGACGTCGTCTGTCGACACCCGTACGGAGGTCCTGATCCAGAAGGCCATGGCCAAACTCGCCCATGGGCGTACGTCGTTCGTCATTGCCCACCGGCTCTCCACGATCCGGGATGCCGACACGATCCTGGTCATGGAGAACGGGGCGATCGTCGAACAGGGCGCGCACGCGGATCTGTTGGCGGCGGATGGCGCGTACGCGCGGTTGTACAAGGCGCAGTTCGCGCAGGCTGTGGCCGAAGTGGACTAGCTGGTTTGTGGTGAGTGCCACGATGGGTCGTCGTTCGGCTGACGGTCCGTCGTGGCTGGTCGCGCAGTTCCCCGCGCCCCTAAAAGCACCTCGGCTGAGGTCTCTTCAGGGGCGCGGGGATCCTCTGAAAGAACAGGGTGGGCCCGGGTCTTTAGGGGCGCGGGGAACTGCGCGACCAGCCCCCACCGGGCCCGCAGACGGCATCAGTCCAGATAGCCCCTCAGCTGATCCGCAAAAGCATGGTCCCGCAGCTTGTTGAGCGTCTTCGACTCGATCTGTCGGATCCGTTCCCGGGTCACCCCGAAGATGCGGCCGATCTCCTCCAGCGTTCGCGGACGCCCGTCCGCCAGCCCGTACCTGAGCTGTACGACCTTGCGCTCACGCTCGCCCAGCGTCGACAGGACCGCCTCCAGGTGCTGCCTGAGGAGGATGAACGCGGCCGACTCCACGGGACTCGTGGCGTCGCCGTCCTCGATCAGGTCGCCGAGGGCGACGTCGTCCTCCTCCCCCACCGGCGCGTGCAGCGAGACCGGTTCCTGGGCCAGGCGCAGGACCTCGCTGACGCGTTCGGGGGCGAGGTCGAGGTGGTCGGCCACCTCTTCCGGGGTCGGCTCGTAGCCGCGCTCCTGGAGCATCCGGCGCTGGACGCGGACGACGCGGTTGATCAGTTCGACGACGTGGACCGGGACGCGGATGGTGCGGGCCTGGTCGGCGAGGGCGCGGGACATGGCCTGGCGGATCCACCAGGTCGCGTACGTCGAGAACTTGTAGCCGCGGGCGTAGTCGAATTTCTCAACTGCCCTGATCAGACCGAGGTTTCCCTCCTGGACGAGGTCGAGCATGGTCAGCCCTCGTCCCACGTACCGCTTGGCGACGGACACCACGAGCCTCAGGTTCGCCTCGATCAGGCGGCGCTTGGCCATCCGGCCCATGACGACCAACTTGTCCAGGTCAAGGGCGAGTTGGCTGTCCAGGTCGGTGGCGCCGCCGAGCTTCTCCTCGGCGAACAGGCCGGCCTCGACGCGGCGGGCGAGGTCGACCTCCTCGGCCGCGGTGAGCAGCGGGATGCGGCCGATCTCGCGCAGGTACTGGCGGAACAGGTCCGAGGAGGGCGCGCCGTTGTCGGCGGCGACCCGGCTGCGGGGCCGTACGGCGGGCTCGGGGGCCTCTGCGGTCTCCACCGCTTCGGCCGTCGGTTCTTCGAGCTCGGGCGGGCTCTCCGCTTCCACGGTTTCGGGGTGGTGCGCGGCACGGCTCTGCGGGGGGACGGTCGCGAGGACATCGGTCTCCGCTTCCGCTTCCGCGCCGTCCGTCGTGCTGGTCTCGGTCTGGTCGAGGGTCTGGGTCTGCACGGGGGCGACCTCCAGGATGATCGCTGCCAGGGGGTACGGCAGCGGTACTTCAGGGGCGGAGTGGGCGGCCTCGCCGCAATCCGTCCCGTACTCGATGAGCGGAACCGCGGGGGTGAAGGACCCGCCGGGGACGGATCGGCCGCGCTCCGAGGACTCAGGCACCGGAACCCAGTGTGGAGTACGACACATCGCCGCCACGAGGGGCGTGCGGTGACTTTTTGAGTCCGTTCCGTAACTACGCGCTCAGAGCGCTGTGGCGCCGTGCACCTGGAGTGCCTGGTCGTACTGCTGAAGTACCCACAACTCGTTCTGTACGGCGGCCAGTTCCGCCGAGTCTCCGTGGCTGCCGAGGCGGGTGAGCGTGCCCTGGACGTCGTGGATCCGGCGCACTACGGCTCTTCGGCGGACGGTGACGAGCTGCTCGCCCGCGTAGTTCTCGTCGACCGTGCGGCGCAGGATCGCCTCCACCGCGAGCTCGGTGACCATCGCGCGGACCGCGTCGTCCGGTGCGGCCTCGCGGACGCGGACGAGGTAGTCCTGGGCGTCCTGGAGGCCGTATTCGGCGCCGCCCGCCTCGATGATCGCCTCGCGTACGGCGGCGTAGGGCGGGGCGGTGAACTCGTCGACGCCGTACGCGTCGAAGGCCGGGGAGACCAACTCGGGGCGCTGGAGGGCGAGTTTGAGGAGTTCGCGTTCGGTGGCGAAGACCGGGTTGCGGAGGGTGAGGGCGGGGCCGCCGGTCGGGGGGCGGGGGGTGGTGTCGTACTGCTGCTGGGCGCCGCCCCTCGTCGGTGCCGGGCCCTTGCCGCCGCGGTCGCGGGCCCAACGGGCAAGCTGGGCAACCCTCTTGACCACGAACTGGGTGTCGAGGATGCCGAGCATGCCGGCGAGCTGGACGGCGACCTCGTGCTGGGCGCCACTGTTCTTGATGCGGGCGACGATGGGGGCGGCCTCGTCCAGGGCGGAGGCGCGGCCCGCGGGGGTGTCGAGGTCGTAGCGGACGACGATCTGGCGGAGCGCGAACTCGAAGAGCGGGGTGCGGGGTTCGACCAGGTCGGCGACCGCCTGGTCGCCCTTGGCGAGGCGCAGCTCGCACGGGTCCATGTTGTCGGGCGCGATCGCGATGTATGTCTCGGCGGCGAACTTCTGGTCGTCCTCGAAGGCGCGCAGGGCCGCCTTCTGGCCGGCCGCGTCGCCGTCGAAGGTGAAGATCACGCGCGCCGAGCCGTTGTCCATCAACAGCCTGCGGAGGATCTTGATGTGGTCGGTGCCGAAGGCCGTGCCGCAGGTCGCGATCGCCGTCGTCACTCCCGCCAGATGGCAGGCCATGACGTCGGTGTAGCCCTCGACGACCACCGCGCGGCTGGACTTGGCGATGTCCTTCTTCGCGAGGTCGATGCCGTAGAGGACCTGGGACTTCCTGTAGATCGCGGTGTCGGGCGTGTTGAGGTACTTCGGGCCGTTGTCCGACTCGTAGAGCTTCCTCGCGCCGAAGCCGACGACCTCGCCGCCGATGTCGCGGATCGGCCACATCAGCCGGCCTCGGAAGCGGTCGATGGGGCCGCGGCGGCCCTCCTGGGAGAGGCCGGAGAGGAGGATCTCCTTGTCGCTGAAGCCCTTGCCGCGGAGGTATTTGGTGAGGTGGTCCCAGCCCTGGGGGCTGTAGCCGACGGAGAAGTGCTCGGCGGCGGACTGGTCGAAGCCGCGCTCGGCGAGGAACTTGCGGCCGGTGTCCGCCTCGGGGCTGACGGCGAGCTGCTCCACGTAGAAGTCGGCGGCGACCTTGTGGGCCTCGACCAGGCGGATGCGCTCGCCGCGCTGGTGGGAGGGGTTGTACCCACCCTCCTCGTACCGCAGCGTGATGCCGGCCTGAGCGGCAAGGCGCTCGACCGACTCCGAGAAGGTGAGGTGGTCGACCTTCATCACGAACGTGATGGTGTCGCCGCCCTCCTGGCAGCCGAAGCAGTGGAAGAGCCCCTTGCTCGGGCTGACCTGGAAGGACGGCGACTTCTCGTCGTGGAACGGGCAGAGGCCCTTGAGGTTGCCGCCGCCCGCGTTCCGCAGCTGGAGGTACTCGGACACCACGGCGTCGATCGGGACCGCGTCCCGAACCGCCTTCACGTCCTCGTCGTTGATCCGTCCTGCCACGCGTGAATTCTACGGGGCCGGACTGACACCAGTGACGACGAGACCGTTCAGACGCCCAGGCTGTCCAGCGGAACGTGTGGGTCCGCCAGTGCCTCGGTGTTCACCTGTGCCCTGGAGCGGATGAGCTGCTGGATGGGCTCTGTGACGTCCCACACATTCACATTCATCCCGGCCAGCACGCGTCCCTCCTTCAGCCAGAAGGCGATGAACTCGCGCTTGCCCGCGTCTCCCCGGATCACCACTTCGTCGTAGGAGCCCGGGGGCGCCCAGCCGGAGTACTCCATACCCATGTCGTACTGGTCGGAGAAGAAATAGGGCACGCGGTCGTAGGTGACGTCCTTGCCGAGCATCGCGCGGGCCGCCGCCGGGCCGCCGTTGAGGGCGTTGGCCCAGTGCTCCACCCGTAGCCGGGTGTCGAAGAGGGCGTGGTGGAAGGCGGCCACGTCGCCGGCCGCGTAGATGTCGGGGTCGGAGGTGCGCAGCCGTTCGTCGACCGCGATGCCGCCGCCGTGCGCGCGGTCGGCCAGCTCAAGGCCGGCCGCCTCGGCGAGCGCGGTGCGGGGGGCCGCTCCGATCGCTGCGAGGACGTCGTGCGCGGGGTGCTCCTCGCCGTCGTCGGTACGGGCGGCCAGCACCATGCCGTCCTGGCCGACGATCTCGGTGAGCCTGGCGCCGAAGTGGAAACGGACGCCGTGCTCGGCGTGCAGGTCGGCGAAGATCTGGCCCAGTTCGGGTCCGAGGACCCCGTGCAGCGGGGTCTGGGACGGTTCCACGACGGTGACCTCGGCGCCGTACTCGCGGGCCGCCGCAGCGACCTCCAGGCCGATCCAGCCGCCGCCGGCGATCACCAGATGGCCGTTGTCCCGGCCCAGGGAGGCGAGGACACCCTTGAGGCGCTCGGCGTGCGAGAGGCGGCGCAGGTGGTGGACGCCCGCGAGGTCCGTGCCCGGGATGTCGAGGCGGCGGGGCTCGGAGCCGGTGGCGATGAGCAACTTGTCGTAGTGGACAAGGGTGCCGTCGTCTCCGAAGCGCACCGTCTTCGCCGTACGGTCGATGGCGTCGACGGTCTGGCCGAGGTGCAGCTCGATGTCGTTGCGCGCATACCAGGCGGGTTCGTGGACGAAGACGCTGTCGCGCTCCTCTTTACCGAGGAGGTAGCCCTTGGACAACGGCGGGCGCTCGTACGGGTGGTCGCGTTCGTCGCAGATCAGTATCACGCGGCCGGTGAAGCCCTCCGCTCGGAGCGCCTCGGCCGCCTTGGCGCCGGCCAGGCCTCCTCCGACGATGACGAATGTCTGATCCGCGTCGACCACTTGATGCCTCCTCGTAAGGGTGCCGTCATATGCGAGCGTCCCGCACGCAGCGTGATGCGGGAAGGGGGTGTGGCCCGATCAGGCCACGGAGGGTCACATTCGGTATTGTTTCGCGTCACTGTGCCCCAGCGATGTGAGATGCGCGTGAAGAGACCGCGCCGACGCGTCGGTCAATGACGCGATCTGATCGACGATCACCCGCTTGCGAGCCCGGTCGTCGGGCGCCTCGTCGAACTGGGCGCGGAACTGCGGCTCCAGACCGTCGGGCGCGCGCGTCGTGAGCACCTCGGCGAGTTCGGCGACCACGATGCGCTCGTCGGCGCGGATCCGCTCCTGCTCGGCGCGCTGCATGACGTACCGGTCGGCGACCGCCTTGAGGACCGCGCACTCCAGCCGTGCCTCGCGCGGTACGACGAGTTCGGCGTCGTAGCGGGTGAGGCGGCCGGTGCCGTACCTCGCGCGCGTGGCGGTCTCGGCGGCCAGGCAGAAGCGGCCGATGAGCTGGCTGGTGGCGTCCTTGAGGCGGGCCTGCGCGACGGCCGAACCGTCGTAACCGTGCGGCCACCACGGCTCGTTCTGGAGCCGGTCCAGTGCCTCGGCGAGTTCGTCGGGGGCCGTGTCCGCGGAGACGTAGCGGCCGATGGCCACCTTGAAGACCTCTTGGCGCTCCGGTTCGGCGTGCAGGTAGTTGGGGTCGACGTGGCCGGCGTGCAGACCGTCCTCGACGTCGTGCACCGAGTACGCCACGTCGTCCGACCAGTCCATCACCTGTGCCTCGAAGCACGTGCGCGTGCCGGGGGCGCCCTTGCGGACCCAGTCGAAGACGGGCCTGTCGTCGTCGTAGACACCGAACTTGGGGGACTTGGGGTCGGTGGGGTGGGCTCCGCGCGGCCAGGGGTACTTGGTGGCCGCGTCCAAGGCGGCTCGAGTGAGGTTGAGGCCTACGGAGCCCTCGGCGGTGAAGCGCTTGGGCTCGATACGCGTGAGGAGTCTCAGGGATTGCGCGTTGCCCTCGAAGCCGCCGCAGTCGTCGGCGAATTCG
Organism: Streptomyces sp. W16; assembly: GCF_033194735.1. Taxonomy (NCBI): domain Bacteria; kingdom Bacillati; phylum Actinomycetota; class Actinomycetes; order Kitasatosporales; family Streptomycetaceae; genus Streptomyces; species Streptomyces sp. W16. The sequence goes on along the minus strand of NZ_JAWOAI010000147.1, from coordinate 10,086 downwards.
TTGAGTGCCTGTTCGCCGTTGTGGCCGAAGGGTGGGTGGCCCAGGTCGTGGGAGAGGCACGCGGCTTCTACGAGGTCGGGGTCGCAGCCGAGGGCTGCGCCGAGCTCGCGGCCGACTTGGGCGCACTCCAGGGAGTGGGTCAGGCGGGTGCGGGGGCTGGCGTCCCAGGCCTGGCTGCGGGTTCCCGGTGTGACCACCTGGGTTTTGCCGGCGAGTCTTCTGAGTGCGGCGGAGTGAAGTACGCGCGCGCGGTCACGCTGAAAGGCTGTGCGGCCGGGGCGTTTGTCAGGTTCGGGGGCCCAGCGTTCGGTTGCGTGCGCGTCGTAGGACATGTCTCGACAGTAAGCGGCGGCAGTGACAATTCGGGAGTTGCGGGGCGCCTATGCGTCTGCCGGGTGCGGTTTCGTTTGCGGATGCGGGTCGCATGTGGCTGGTCGCGCAGTTCCCCGCGCCCCTAGAAGACACAGCTCCCGTAGGTATTAAGCCGACGCCAACTCCGGGGCCGTGACTTCCGTCGTCGCCAGCGCCTGGTCGTAGCGGTGGAGGACCAGCCTCGCCATCGCGGGGTGGGCGCCCAGGGGTGCCGATGCGATCCAGGGGGCCGCCTCGGCGCACTGTGTCGCGAAGCGGCCGGGGGCCGTGAAGCAGGATGCCACCGCGACCCTGTGGCGGCCTCGGGCGGCCAGCGCGCGGACGGCTGTCTGGACCGTGGGGGTCGCCGCTGAGGCGTAGGCGGGGATCACGGGGACTCCGAGGCGGTCGGCGAGGAGTTGGGCCGTGTGGTTGGTGTCCAGCTTGGATTCCGGGTCCCGGGAGCCCGCTGCGGCCAGGACGACGGCGCTGCCCCGGCGGGACTGCTCGTCCGTCCTGGTGCGCCAACCCGCCTCCACCAGGCGGTCGTAGAGGGTCTCCACGAGGAGGGGGTGGGGGCCCAACGGGGGTGCCACGCGCGCGCGTGCCTGTGCCTCGGCGGCCAACTCGGGGATGTCCCGCTTGACGTGGTAGCCGCGGGCCAGGAGGAGGGGGACGAGGACGGCGTCCGTGGGGCCGAGTGCGGTGAGGGTGTCCGGGAGGCGGGGCTCGTTGAGTTCGATGTGGCCCAGGTGGACGGGGAGGCCGGGGCGCAGTTCGCGGACGCGTTCCACGAGGGCTCGTACGGTGCTCAGGGCGCGCGGGTCGCGGCTGCCGTGCGCGACCAGGACGAGCGCGGGCGGGCCGGGGCGGCGGCTGCCGTTCAGGGAGACGAGGCTGAGCTGGCTGGCGAGCTGACTGCTGATCCGGTTCATGAGATGCGCCGTACTGTCGAGGGTCGTGGACTCGTCGTGGGGATGATGCGACGCCGTCATGGAGCGATGGTGTCGGTAGGACGTTGCCGTGCCGTTGCACCGGAATGACGGGTGTTTTCCGGGGATTCACGGTGGGGTGCCCGGGGTGTGTGAGGTGATGTGACCTGCGGATTCGGCGTTCACAGTGAAGCCGGTCACACTGCGGGCGGCGAACCGGAGGACGTTACAGCGCGTCTGTGGTTGTCGAAACCGAACGCGGAGGGGCCCCCGTTGATACGTCTGATGCGCCGCCTGAGACTTCGCCGACCTCGGCTGCCACGCACGCGTGCCGGGTGGCGGCAGCTTGTGCAGGGGGTGGCCCTCGGCTGTGTTCTCGCGCTGCTTCCGGCGACCTGGCTGTGGGTGGCGACGACGGACCGGTTGCGGACTCTTCAGGACGCGCCGCACACCGATGTGGCCGTGGTCTTCGGGGCCGGGCTGTGGGACGGCGAACCGTCGCCGTATCTCGCGCACCGGCTGGACGCGGCGGCCACGCTGTACCGGGAGGGCCGGGTGAAGGTCGTCCTGGTGACCGGTGACAACAGCCGCAAGGACTACGACGAGCCGGACGCGATGCGCGTCTACCTGGCCAAGCACGGGGTGCCACGCGCGCGCGTGGTGACCGACTACGCCGGCTTCGACACCTGGGACTCCTGTGTCCGCGCCAAGAAGATCTTCGGCGTCGACAAGGCCGTGCTCATCAGCCAGAGGTTCCACATCCGGCGGGCGGTCGCGCTGTGCGAGGCGGCGGGGGTCGACTCGTACGGCGTCGGGGTCGACGACAAGCACGACGCGACCTGGTACTACGGCGGCACCCGCGAGGTGTTCGCGGCGGGCAAGGCGGCGCTGGACGCGGCGTTCCGGCCCGATCCGCATTTCCTCGGGAAGAAGGAGACGGGGGTCACGCGGGCCCTGGCCGCCGGCAACTGAGGCCCCTTAAGCGGCGGTCGAGCCAGTCGCCGCCCTCGATCAGTTTGCCGTGGGTGCGCAGGGCGGCGGTGACGGCGGGGGCCGCGAGGTACACCCAGGCGCGTACGGCCGTGCCGTCGGCGTCGCGGGTCACCGGGCGTTCGACGCGCTCGTAGAGGTTGCGCGGGTCGCCGGGGGCGTAGTCCTCAAGTCGGTCGAGGGCGCGGAGGAGTTGGGGGTACGACGCGGGGCGCGCGGTGACGAGTTCGCCGACGACCACCGAGCCGGGGTCCTCGACGGCGTACGGGTAGCCGGGGCCTTCGTAGAGGGCGGCGCCGTGCAGGCGTCCCGGTTCCTCCGACTCCGTGTGGCCGCGCAGGAAGAGGTCGTGGTTGGGCTCGCCGGGGCGGAGGGTGCCGTAGACGAAGAAGGGGAGGGGCGTCGTCATCACTCTCCAGTCTTTGCACGCGCTATGGACACGACATGTCATGACCTCTTAAATCTCATTCAACATCAACGCGGCCCCCACGCCCCCCACTTGCGTTCTTGAGGAGACCGATGAGTCTGACACGGCACGTTCATGGTTCCCGTCTCGCCACGGCAGGTATCGCGGCCGGTGCCGCGACCCTGCTGGCCGCCACCCTCGCCCCCACCGCCCACGCCGTCGACCGGCCTACCCGGAGCACCGCGATCGCGAACGCCGCGTCCGCGCTGGTGGCCCATGCCACGAGTCTGGGGCTGACGGCCTCGGAGGGCACGTCGGTCCGGGACGTGATCGTCGACCGGGACGGCACGCAGCACGTCCGTTACGACCGGACGTACCGTCAACTCCCGGTGCTCGGGGGTGACTTCGTGGTGCACCTGGCTGCCAACGGGAGTTATCGGAGCGCCGACCGTGCGACCCGCGCCTCCATATCCCTGTCGTCCGTGACACCGAAGGTGGCCGCTCCGAAGGCGGCGGACCTGGCGGTGAACGCGTTGCGGGCCGCGCATCTCGGCGAGGCGCTCAAGGGGATAACCGCCAAGCCACAGCTCATAGTTGACGCCCTGCACGGCACCCCGAAGCTCGCCTGGCGGACGAACGTCGTCGCCAAGGACTCGCTCGGCAACCCGGTCGCCCGCACGGTGTTGACCGACGCCCGCACCGGCGCCCGGATCGACGCCTGGGACAGTGTGGAGACGGCGACCGGCGACGGGCAGTCGCTGTACAGCGGGACGGTGCCGCTGGAGACGACACTGTCGGGATCGGCGTACCAGCTCAAGGACGCGACACGCGGCGGGACCTACACCGGTGACGCGGCGAACAAGACGGACCTGTGCATCCTCGGCATCTGCATCAGCCGGGCGCCGTCCACGGTGTTCACGGACGCCGACAACCACTGGGGCACGGGGGCGAGTTCGGACCGTTCGTCGGCCGCGGTGGACGCCCAGTACGGCACGAACGAGACCTGGGACTACTACAAGAACGTCCACGGCCGCAACGGCATCGCGGGCGACGGGAAGGGCTCGTACAACCGGGTCCACTACGGCAACAGTTACAACAACGCCTTCTGGGACGACAGTTGCTTCTGCATGACGTACGGCGACGGTGACGGGACGCAGCTCGGTCCGCTGGTGGCGCTGGACGTCGCCGGGCACGAGATGACGCACGGGGTGACGTCCAAGACGGCGGCGCTGACCTACTCGGGCGAGTCCGGCGGACTGAACGAGGCGACCTCCGACATCATGGGCACGCTGGTGGAGTGGTACGCCAACAACGCCTCCGACAAGGGGGATTACCTCATCGGCGAGAAGATCGTCCGCTCCGGATTCGGCCGGTCGGCACTGCGGTACATGGACAAGCCGTCCAAGGACGGCAACTCCGCGGACTGCTGGAGTTCGACGGTCGGGAATCTGGACGTCCACTACTCGTCGGGCGTCGCGAACCACTTCGCCTATCTCCTCGCGGAGGGCAGCGGCGCGAAGACCGTCAACGGGGTCGACTACAACTCGCCCACGTGCAACGGCTCTTCGGTCGGCGGGATCGGCCGGGACAAGCTGGGGGCCATCTGGTACCGGGCGCTGACGGTCTACATGACGTCCTCGACGAACTACGCCGGGGCCCGGACGGCGACACTCAGTGCGGCCAAGGATCTCTACGGCGTGGGGAGTTCGGAGTACAACGCGGTGGCCGCGGCCTGGAGCGCGGTCAACGTGGGGTGAGACCCGGGTCACATGCGTCCATGTCACAGGGGAACGGGCCGTCTCGTCTCGTGGGTGTAGCCACTGACGACGACGGCCCACGGAGGGCACCATGGACGCACGACTCAACTTCCTCGCCAGCCCGACCGCCGGCAAGGCCGCCAAGCAGTTCATGGCGGTCGGCAGGTCGCTCAAGGGTTCCCAACTGCCCGCTCTGACCCAGGAGTTGGTGGCACTGCGGGTCAGCCAGATCAACGGCTGCGCAGTCTGCGTCGACATGCACACCAAGGAGGCCGTCGCGGCCGGCGAGACCTCGGTGCGGCTGAACCTGGTCGCGGCGTGGCGCGAGGCCACGGTCTTCACCGACGAAGAACGGGCCGCGCTGCAACTGGCGGAGGAGGGGACCCGGGTCGCGGACGCGACCGGCGGGGTGAGTGACGAGGTGTGGGCGCACGCCGCCAAGCACTACGACGACGAGCAGCTCACCAGCCTGGTCATCCTGGTCTCCTTCATGAACTCGGTGAACCGGCTGAACATCATCACCCGCCAGCCGTGCGCGGGCGACTACGAGCCCGGCATGTTCGGCTGAACCGCACCCGCACCGGCCAGGACGAGGAGATCCCGCGTGAGCGAAACCGACCGGAAGGCCCAGGAGTTCGAGGAACTGCGACCGCTGCTGTTCTCGATCGCCTATCGGATCCTGGGCAGTGTGGGCGAGGCCGAGGACGCGGTGCAGGAGACCTGGCTGCGCTACGACGGCTCGGCGACCCGGCCCACCTCGACCAAGTCGTTCCTGTCGGCCACGGTCACGCGGATCTCGATCGACGTACTGCGTTCGGCGCGGGTACGGCGGGAGGAGTACGTCGGGCCGTGGTTCCCGGAGCCGCTGCTGAACGACCCGTACCAGGATCCGGCGCGGTCGGTGGAGCTCGCCGACTCGGTGTCGATGGCGGCGCTCCTGCTGCTGGAGCAACTCAGCCCGCTGGAGCGGGCGGTGTTCGTCCTGCGGGAGGTGTTCGCCTTCGGCTTCGACGAGATCGCCACGACGGTGGGGCGCTCGGAGTCGGCGTGCCGCCAACTGCTGGTGCGGGCGCGGCGGCACATGGCGGACCGGCGGCCCCGGTTCGCCGCGGACCGGCAGGAACGGCAGGAGCTGGCGACCCGGTTCTTCGACGCGCTGAAGGACGGTGATGTGGGCGGGCTGCGTGAACTGCTGGCCGCCAACGTGCAGTTCGTCGGGGACGGCGGCGGCAAGGCGCCGCAGCTGGCCAAGGCCGTCATGGGCGCGGAGAACGTGGCCCGGGTGCTCGGCACGGTCTTCCCCCGGCTGATCCGGATCGACGTGTCGTTCGAACCGCACGAGGTCAACGGCCAGCCCGGCGCGCTCTTCCGCGACCGCGACGGCAAGGTGCTCCACACCCTGGCCCTCGACATGCTCGACGGCCAGATCCAGACCATCCGCGCGGTGATCAACCCCGACAAGCTCAGCCACCTCGGCCCGGTCGCCGACGCCTGGGCCGTCGACCGCGAGCTGAGGCAGGCCAGGCGGCGGACGGACTGACTGACGGACCAGACCGGTTGACTGACCGACGTGGCGACAAGGCCGTCGCCCGCATCGGGCAACGGCCTTGTCCTGTAGGTGAGTCGAGGTTCAGGCGGCCAACTCCCTTTCGCCCGAGCCCTGTTCCGCGATGGCCGCCTCCCGCTTGCCGTCCCGCATCACCACGGCCGCCAGCACCGCCGCCGCGACCACGCCGACCGCGCTGACGGTGAAGGTCGTTGACATGGAGTGGGTGAACGCCTCCCGGGCCGCGCGGACCAGCCCCGCGTCCCCGTGCGCCGCCGCCAGCGCCCCGCCGATCGAGTGCCTGGCCTCCTCGGACGTACCGGAGGGCATCTCGTCGGCGAAGCCGCTCGACAGGAGGGAGCCGAGGATCGCGATGCCCAGGGCCGTACCGGCCTGCTGGATGGTGTCGTTGAGGGCCGAGCCGACGCCCGCCTTGTCCTCGGGGATCGTGCCCATCAGCGCGCCCACCGCCGCCGGCATCGCGAGGCCCGCGCCCAGGCCGAGCAGTCCGAGCGCCACCGCCGGGACGGTGAAGCCGGTGTCGGCCGTGACCGTCGTGAGCAGGGCGAAGGACGAGGCCATCACCAGCATTCCGGCCAGGATGAGGTACCGGTGGCCGTACCTGGCGGTGAACTTGGCGCCGGCCGCGTTGCCGACGAGCGCGGTGACGGCCAGCGGGACGAAGGCCAGGCCCGCCTTGACCGGCGAGTAGCCGAGCACGAACTGCAGATACTGCGTGAGCACCAGCAGCAGACCGCCGTTGCCGATCTGGACCAGGGTCAGGGAGAGCGAACCACCGCTGAAATTACGGTGCTTGAAGAGGACCAGGGGGACCATCGGGGTCGGGGTGACGTTCTCCCAGACGATGAATCCGGCGAGTGCGACGACGGCCACGACCAGGGTGACGAGCCCTCGGCCCGCGAACGCGCCGTGCTGCGGGATCTCGATGATCCACCAGATCAGCGCCGTCATCCCGACCGCCGACAGCACCGCGCCCAGCGGATCCGGCTTCTGCCACGGGCCCTTCGACTCGGGCATCAGCGTCACCCCGGCCACGAGGGCGAGCGCCACGACCGGCACGTTGAGGAAGAAGATGGAGTGCCAGGAGAAGTGGTCGATCAGTACGCCGCCCAGCACCGGGCTGCCGACCAGCGCGAGCATCGACACCGAACCCCAGGCCGCCATCGCCTTCCCGCGTTCCTCCGCGTCGAAGACCGTGATGAGTATCGAGAGCGTCGACGGCATGATCAGCGCGCCGCCCACCCCCATCGCCACCCGTACGGCGATCACCTCGCCGGGGTTCACGCAGAACGTCGCCGCCAGTGAGGCGGCCCCGAAGAGCACCAGCCCGATGAGCATCACCTTCCGGCGGCCGAAGCGGTCGCCGAGGCTTCCGGAGGTCAGCAGCAGGCCGGCGAAGACCAGGATGTAGGAGTCGAGGATCCACTGCGTGTCCTGGGCACTCGCCCCGATGCTCTCGGTCATCGACGGCACCGCCACGGTCAGCGCCATGCTGTCGACCACCAGGACCAGCGAGCTGAGGCACAGCACGACGAGGATCCACCAGCGCCGGGGATTACGGGTTTCCATGGGGCTTCCCTTCACGTCACAGTCATCGGCCGGCTTTGTGCGTACACCGTTCCTTCGATGCGAACACTGTACGCACAGAGGAACAGTGTGCGCAATCCTTGAACTCTGTACGCTGGATGCGAACGACGTACGCACGAAGGAGCCGTCCAGATGGCCGCCAGGACCAAGCCGAACCCCATCCCCTCCGTGTGGGCCCGTGAGCGGCGTACGCCCGATCAGCCCGCGCTCAGCCGGGACGCGATCGTCCGCGAGGCGATCGCGATGCTGGACGCCGACGGCATCGAGGCGCTGAGCATGCGCAAGCTCGGTGCCCGCCTGGGCGCCGGCGCGACCTCCCTCTACCGGCATGTCGCGACCAAGGACGAGCTGATGGAACTCGCGGTGGACGAGGTCGCCGCCGAGATCCACGTCCCGGACGCGGACACCGCCGACTGGCGCGCCGCCGTCACCGAGGCCGCCGGCTCCTTCCGTACGACCGCACTGCGGCACCCCTGGCTGTCCTCGGTGCTCGGGCAGGCCGGGCTCGCCTATCTCGGCCCCAACCTCATGTCCTTCTCGGAGCGGCTGGCCGCGCTGTTCACGGCCGTCGGGTTCCCCGAGCCGAGCGGCGCGATCGACGCCGTCCTGTCGTACACGATCGGCATGAGCACCACGGAGGCCGCCTGGCTCACCACGGTCGCCCGGTCCGGGGAGAGCGAGGCCGAGTTCATCGCCCGGCTGATGCCGGCCGCCCGGCAGGCCGCGGCCGGGCACGCCCATCTCGCCGGTTCCTACGCCGAGTCGGCCGCCACGGCCACCGACCCGGTGGCCCTGCGCGACGGCAAGTTCGCCTACGGCCTTGAGGTCGTCCTCGACGGACTGTCACTGCGGTTGGCGCGTTAAGGGCCCGTCCGCCAGGCCGGCCTCACACGGAGTCGTACGGCCGCGTCTCCCGCGCCTCCTTCAACGCCCGTCCCCACCACACCAGTTGGTCGAGCATCGCCTTCGCCGCCGCGTCCGGGGCCGTGGGGTCCTTGAGGAGGCCGCGGTCGTCGAAGTTCGTGCCCGCGTTGTGGAAGGAGACGGTGTCGCGGACCGTGACGGCGTGGAGTTCGGCGAAGACCTGGCGGAGGTGTTCCACCGCGCGCAGGCCGCCCGCGAGGCCGCCGTAGGAGACGAGGGCGACGGGCTTGGCGCGCCACTCGGTGAAGTGCCAGTCGATCAGGTTCTTGAGGCCGGCGGGGAAGGAGTGGTTGTACTCGGGGGTGAGGACGACGAAGGCGTCGGCGGAGGCCAGTTTCGGGGTGATGGCGGCCAGTGCCGCGGTCGCCTCCGGGGTCGGGGCGAGGGTCGTGGGCAGGTGGGCGGTGTCGGCGACGTCGACGACCTGGAGGGTGAGGTCGGCGTGGTCGCCGACGTGGGTGAGGAGCCAGTCGGCGACGACCGGGCCGAAGCGGCCGTGGCGGTTGCTGCCGATGACGACGGTGACGGTCAGGGGAGCGGTTTCGGTGTCCATGCCTGGCAGCCTGGTACCTCAACCAATCTTGAGGTCAAGTCTGACCGGTCGTCACCCGTTCACACGCTCGGCGTGCGCTCTTCGGGTAGTCCTTCGGGACGGGGTCGCCGTACCCCTATGACCTGCTGAAACAGCGAGCGGGCGGGTCGCCGTGACCCCTTTCTGACACCCATTCACCACACTTCTGACGCGCGCTCAGGAAGCGGGCTCGGCCCGGTGCCACTTACCTCGGAAGGGCAGCCAACCACAGCTCGGAGGAGCACCGATGCGACGTACCGCCCGCCTGTTGACCGGTACCGCGCTCGCCGTCGCCGCCGCGGGTCTCGCGACCGCACCGGCGTACGGCGGCGAGACCGGCAGCCTGGAGGTGTTCCCGTCGAGCGCCGTGCCGGGCGGCGACGTCACGGTGAACACGGCCGCGTGCGGGGACGGCGGTACGGCGGCCGGTGACGCCAGCGCGGTGGGCGCCGGCACGTTCACGCTGGCGCCGAGCACGCACGAGGGCGATGCGATCGGACAGTTCAAGGTGCCGCCGAGCGCGCAGCCGGGGACGTACGAGATCGTCGCGAAGTGCACGGACGGCCGGCAGGTCAGCGGCGATCTGATGGTGACGCTGGCCTCGATGCGGCAGCAGGTGCAGCCGCGCGGAAGTGTGAAGACGGGGGTCGGTGGCGCCTTGGGCCCCGACCCCGTGCAGACCGCGGCCGGTGTGGCGGCTCTCGCCGTCGCCGCCGCGGGCGGTACCTGGCTCCTGCATCGCCGGGCGAGAGGCGACGGGATCTGACGGACACCCTCCGCTGTCCGTCCGCCGGTACCGCAAGTCCCCTCCCCCTCCGGGTCCGACGCCCCTCGTGACCCGGAGGGGGGCGCGGGGCAGCCAGTTGCTGGAGAGGGGTTCGTCATGCGTTTCGGCAACACCGCGATAGGGGCCGTCACCGTGGTCGCGCTCTGCACGGGCGCGTGGCTGCTGACCAGTGGCCGCGAGACGAACGCGCCGCCGCAGCCGTCCGCCGCCGAGG
>NZ_JAWOAI010000146.1:0-20001 GCF_033194735.1 Streptomyces sp. W16 | reverse complement strand
GGCGACCAACGCCGTCAGGGTGTCGTCCGGCAGCGTGTCCGCCTGCTCGGCCGCCCAACTCGCCGCCACCGCCCGGGCGTCCGTACGCAGGTCGATGCCCGCGACGAGGGCGCTCACCGCCAACGGGCCCAGGTCTTCGGGGTCGTTGTGGAACAGGTCGGGGCGGCCCGCACGCCAGACGCGGGCGGAGACCTCGGCCCCGGTGTCCGCGACCGGTCCGGACGGCTGACGGCCCGTGCAGTTGTGCACGCGATAGCGCTCGTCGTCGGCGACGGACTCCGAGGACGGCAGGGCGCCGACGAGCTGCTGGCGGGCCTGCCGGGGGTCGCGGGTGTACGTCGTGAAGGTGAGCCGGTGCGCTTGTTCGCGGGGCAGGACCGTGCAGGCGAGCGCGATCCACCGGGCCACATCGGCGCTGTCGTGCTCCACCACCACGATCTGCCCGGCGCCCGGGTCCGCGGCCACCGCCCGCAGATCGGCGAAGAACGGGGCGAGCCATCCGGCCCGGGACTGCGCGAACGCGACCAGCGCCTCCTTGCGCAGCAGCCCGGAGGGTTCGAGCCGGCTGACGGGCTCGGGCCTGCCGTCCGGGGGAGTCGACTCGGCCCAACGCGAGGACTCCCAGGTGGAGATGGGCAGCACGCCGTCCGGCAACCGGGTCCCGGCCGGCAGCAGGACGGCGTGCGCGTGGAAGGAGACCGGGCCCCCGGCCCAGTCTGTGCCGGTACACACGGAACGGCTCAACAGCCGCCTGCCGTCGGCGAGTTCGCTGAAGCCGAAGACCGTGGGGAACCTCTTGAGCTGTTCGGCGTCGGGCCGCTGCGGGATGTCGGGCGGTGGCTCGTACCCGAGGAGCCGCTCGGCCTCCCGCAGCACCGCCGGCGGCACCTCCGCGCCGACCGCCGTGAACCGGGGGCCGGAATCCTCGGAGCCGGACAGCCCCGAGGTGTAGTGCAGTTGGGCTGGCACAGGCCCTTCGCGATACCCGAACTCCCGACCCGCCACGTGTACTTGCTCCCCACTCGCCCTCAGAGGAACCATCCCAGCAGATCCGGGAGCCGGGGGAGACCCCTTTCCGGGAAACCGGGCAGGTCGGACCGGTCCTCCACCTGTGACTCGGAGGTGTGGGAGGGGCCGGGTGTGCGGACGAGTGTGGTTCATCTCAATCGCCTTGCTGGACTTTGATCTTGTTGATAGAAGAGAAGCAGCACCATATCGATTGATGAGAAACGGGGATGACCGAATGGTCACGAAGCGTTCTGCTGCCATGATTTCCGCGACCGCGGTTCTCAGTCTTGCCACAGGTATTGCGACCGCTGGTGAAGCCCAGGCCACCACGTACTGGCGCAGCATCAAATTCGTCCACGCCGGCGGCCAGTGCCTCACTATCCAGGCAAAGGCCAGTACCAGCAAGGGCAAGCGGGAACTGATCAAGAAGTGCAACAACGGGACCTCGCAGGCGTGGCGTCTCGTCGTCGGCACCTACAAGGGGACGCAGGTCACCCAGATCTCCCCGGCCGGGGACACCGGCAAGTGCCTGGACGGTGCCAAGAGCGAGAAGACCGGCAGCGAGTGGTACCTGCACGCCGTCAAGTGCAGCAGCTCGACCACCCAGAAGTGGAAGTACGTCCGGGGTGACACGCAGGCTCTCTGGGGTGCGCAGAACTACAAGACCGGTCTCTGCATAGCTCCGCGCAAGAAGAGCCAGGCATCCGGTACCTGGGTCGTCACCACCAAGTGCAATGGCAACAACAGTAGTCGGCAGATGCTCCAGTCCGCCTAATACATGTATGCGGGCTGAGTAGATCCTGTGAATTCTGTCGTGGCGAGTCGGTAAGACCGGCCGCGACAGAATTCCTTTTCGCGGAGTGCCTTCCTCAGGCGCTCGCCCTCAGGGGGAGCAGTGCTTTCCCGGACGCTTCGACGTACCTGCGCAGAATTACCTGCGCCACTTCCGGTGCCGCCCCCAGCACATTGGCGAGGACATTCGCCTCCGCCGCGCCCCGCGCGATGCGGTCCGGCAGAAAGCCCGGAGCCAGGACGTACGGCGCGACGGCCACTCGCTCACACCCGAGAGCCCGAAGCTCCCGCACCGCGTCCTCCGTGCGCGGCAGGGACGCGGACGCGAACGCGGGTCGTACGGCACACCAACCGGTGCGCCACCAATCCCGCGCGATGTCGGCGATCACCGCGATCGCCTCCGGGTCGGTGGACCCCGCCGAGGCCAGTACTACCCCGGTCGAGGACTTGTCGGCGGGCGTCAACCCGGCCTCGTACAAACGCCGTTCGAGGGCCTGGAGGAGGAGCGGGGACGGGCCCAGCACCTCTGCCTGCCGGATCCGTAGCTGCGGCGGCGCCGCGTCGAGGACCGCGGGGATGTCCGCCTTCGCGTGGAACGCTCGGGTCAGCAGCAGCGGGAGTGCTACGACGTCACGCACGCCCCCCGCCGCGAGTGATTCCAACACCCCTTGCACGGAAGGGATGTTGAAGTCCAGAAAGCCGGTCTCCACGCGCAGCCCGGGCCGTAGCGACCGTACCCGACGCACCAGGGCGTGGACCGTCGCCGCATGCCGCGGGTCGCGGCTGCCGTGGGCGATGACGAGGAGAACCGGCCTTTGACGCATGAGGTTCAGCTCTTCACCAGGAGACCGCGGCTGCGCAGGACCCACCGCTCCATGGGGCTGAAGATCAGCAGGTCGATGGCGATACCGACGAACAGGATGAGGAGGATGGCGAGGAAGACCTGCGCCATGCTGCTGTTCGAACGGGCGATCTCCAGCAACTGCCCCAGGCCCACTCCCATGTCCGGTGAGTACGCGATGATCTCGGCGGCCATCAGCGAGCGCCACGAGAACGCCCACCCCTGCTTCAGGCCCGCCACATAGCCGGGCAGCGCGGCCGGCAGCACGATGTGCCAGGTACCACGCAGGCCGGTTGCCCCCAGCGTGCGTCCGGCACGGAGGAACAGCGGGGGCACCTGGTCGACGCCCGACACGAGACCGTTGGCGATCGAGGGGACGGCACCCAGCAGGATCACCGCGTACATCAGCGAACTGTCCAGGCCCAGCCAGATCACGGCAGGCGGAACCCAGGCGACCGAAGGCAGCGACTGGAGGCCGGAGAGGACCGGGCCGATCGCCGCGCGCACGAACTTCACCCGCGCCACCAGCAGGCCCAGCGGCGTACCGATGATCAGTGCGAACAGGAAGCCCAGCAGGCCGCGGGAGACGCTGGTCCAGATGTAACCGAGCAGAGTGCCCTGGAGCCAGGCGTCCTTGGCCTCGCCCCACACGTCGCCCGGGGAGGGCAGCTTTGTCGGATCGGTGACGATGTCGAAGCTGATCAGCCCCTGCCAGATCACCAGCACCACGGCGATGGCGATGAGCGGCGGCAGGATCTTGTCGACGAAGGTCTGGCGGAAGGACGGGCGACCGACGGCCGCGGTCTCCAGGGCGTCGAGGCCCGCCTCGACGCTCCCGCTGTCCTGGACCTGTGTCGTGTCAGTGCTGGCCATGACGGCGGATCTCCCCACGCAGTACGTCTGTGATCTCGACGGACAGTTCCGCCACGGGCGCGTCCTCGATGCGGCGCGGCTGGGGGATGTCCACCGTCCACTCGCGGGCGATCCGGCCGGGCCGGGAGGACAGCAGGATGACCCGCTGCGCGAGTCGTACCGCCTCGCGCACGTTGTGCGTGACGAACAGGACCGAGAGCCCCGTCTCGCCCCAGATGCGGGTGAGTTCGTCGTGCAGCACGTCCCGCGTGATCGCGTCCAGTGCCGCGAACGGCTCGTCCATCAGCAGGAGTCGGCTCTCCTGGGCGAGCGCGCGGGCCATGGCGACCCGCTGCCGCATACCGCCGGACAGCTCGTGCACGCGCTTGCCGTATGCGCCCTTCAGCCGGACGAGTTCGAGCAGTTCCTCGGTCTTGCCGCGCCGGTCGGCCTTCGGAACTCCCCTGAGTTTCAGCGCGAGTTCGATGTTCTTGCCCGCGGTCAGCCACGGGAAGAGCGCGTGCTCCTGGAACATCAGGGCGGGGCGCCCCTCGGTCGTGATGGAGCCCGCGGTGGGCTTGTCCAACCCCGCCACCAGGTTCAGCAGCGTGGACTTGCCACAGCCCGAGGCCCCCAGGAGGGTGACGAACTCGCCGGGAGCGACATCGAGAGTGATGTCGTCCAGGACGAGCTGCTGCCCGCCCGGTCCCGTGAAGGACTTCGAGACGTGCTCAAGGCGGGCCGCGTGCTCGACCGACTCCTCGGCCTTGGCGAGAGTCGTGGACATGGTCGTCACCTCCTGGGAAGTCATCGGGATCCGGGCTTACTTGACGCCGAGGCCGGCGTCACTGACCGTGCTGTCGCCCGCGGCCTTGAGCACCTTGTTCAGGAGCGTGAGGTCGTAGATGCTGTCCAGCTTCGGGCTCTCCAGCAGACCGGCCTTGACCGCGTGCTGCGCCTCGGTGTTCAAGGTGGAGGCCAACGGGTCGTCGATGAACTGGATGGACTTCCAGGCCGGGTCGATGACATTGGCCGGCAGGGGCTTGCCCGAGTCGATCGCCAGCTGCTTATTCGCCGCCGCCTTCGCCGCGTCCGAGTTGGCGTTGATCCACTTGTTGGTCTCGACCGAGCCCTTGAGTACGGCTTCGACGACCTTCGGGTGCGCCTTCAGGAACTTCTGCGACACGATGATGTTCGTGATCACGAACTTCTTGTCGGGCCACAGCGACGACTCGTCGAGCAGCACCTTGGCGCCCTCGGCGACCAGCTTGGACGCGGTCGGCTCCGGCACCCAGGCGCCGTCGATGGAACCGGACTTGTAGGCGTCAGGGGTGATCTTGTTGTCGGTGCGGATGACCGACACGTCACCCTTGCCGCTCTGCGCGTCGACCTTCCAGCCCTGGTCCGCGACCCAGTTGAGGAACGCCACGTCCTGCGTGTTGCCCAGCTGGGGCGTCGCGATCTTCTTGCCCTTGACGTCCGCGAGGGACTTGATCTTCTTCGGGTTGACGACCAGCTTCACACCGCCGGACGCCGAACCGCCGATGATGCGCAGGTCGGTGCCCTTGGACTTGGTGTAGCCGTTGATGGCCGGGGACGGGCCGATCCAGCCGATGTCGATCGAGCCGGCGTTGAGGGCCTCGATCTCGGACGGCCCGGCGTTGAAGATCGAGTACTTGGCCTTGGTGGCGCCGAGCTCCTTCTGGAAGAAGCCCTTCTGGTTGCCGACCAGCGCGGTGGCGTGGGTCAGGTTTCCGAAGTAACCGATCTTGACGGTGTCGAGACCGTCGATCTTCTTCGACCCGGTGGCGACCTTCGCGGAGCTGTCCTTCGCGGCGTCGGAACCATAGCTGCACGCGGCGAGCGCGAGGAGGGGAAGAGCGGCGGCCACGGCTATGCCGCGGCGCAGAAGTGTCGAGCGGTTGGCAGGCACGGGAGGTGTTCCTCTCGTTGGCCCGGCGGTCACGGTCTCAGGTCGTGGCCGGGAGGTCGGCAGGTCTTCGTTTTCGTCGTGTCCGGGACGGCGGGTGGGGGGACTGGGCGCGCGAGCGGTGCGCGTACGTCAGCCCGCACATCGCGCCACTCCGCCCTGCCCGCTGCCGAGGGCGCCGCTGCCGACCCGGCCGCCCTCCTTCGCGAACGTGGAGTAGAAGTCCCTGGACGTCATGTCAGAAGTCCCAACCGTCGTCGTCCGTACCGTCCTTGACCGGCTCCGGCGCCGCGAACGACTCGCCGACCATGCCGGCGGTGAGCGTGGTGCCGTCCGCCGGGTCGATCAGGATGAACGAGCCCGTACGGCGGGAGTCCGCGTACGAGTCCACCGGCAGCGGCTCCGCGGTGCGGATCTTCACCCGGCCGATGTCGTTGGCGACGAGCTGTCCCGGATGCGGGTGCAGGGACAGGTCGTCGAGCGTGAGGCGGGAGGGGATGTCCTTGACGATGGCCTTCACCGTGCGGGTACCGTGCTTGAGGAGCACCCGGTGGCCCACGGTCAGCGGCGCGTCGGCGACATGGCACACGGTCGCCTCGATGTCCTGCGTGGTCGCCGGGGCGTCCTTGCTGGGCACGATGAGGTCACCGCGCGAGATGTCGATGTCGTCCTCCAGCAGGAGGGTCACCGACTGCGTGGTCCAGGCGGTCCGGACCGGCTTGCCGAGCAGGTCGATACCGGAGATCTTCGTGGCCCGCCCGGACGGCAGCACCGTCACGGACTCGCCGACACGGAACGTACCGGCCGCGATCTGGCCCGCGTACCCCCGGTAGTCCGGCAGGTCGGCGCTCTGCGGCCGGATCACGTACTGCACCGGCAGCCGCGCGTGGCAGTGACTCAGGTCGTGGGCGACCGGCACCGACTCCAGGTGCTCCAGGAAGGTCGGCCCGCCGTACCAGTCCATGTTCGCGGACGGGTCCACCACGTTGTCCCCGGCCAGCGCCGAGATGGGGATCGCGGTGATCTCCGGGACGCCCAGCTCGCTCGCGTACGCCGTGAACTCCTCGGCGATCGCGGCGAACACGGACTCCTTGTACTCGACGAGGTCCATCTTGTTGACGGCCAGCACCACGTGCGGCACCCGCAGCAGCGCGGCGATCGCCGCGTGCCGCCGGGTCTGCTCGACGACTCCGTTGCGGGCGTCGACGAGGACCACCGTCAGCTCGGCCGTGGAGGCACCCGTCACCATGTTGCGGGTGTACTGCACATGACCGGGCGTGTCGGCGAGGATGAACCGGCGCCGGGGGGTGGCGAAGTAGCGGTACGCCACGTCGATCGTGATGCCCTGCTCCCGCTCGGCGCGCAGGCCGTCGGTGAGCAGCGCGAGGTCGGGCGCGTCCTGGCCGCGGTCGGCCGACACCCGCTGTACGGCTTCGAGTTGGTCGGTGAGGACCGACTTCGAGTCGTGCAACAGCCGCCCCACCAGGGTGGACTTGCCGTCGTCGACGGAGCCCGCCGTGGCGAACCGCAGCAGCGTGGTGGCGATGAGTTCCTCGGTCGTGATGGTGCTCATGGTTAGAAGTACCCCTCGCGCTTGCGGTCTTCCATCGCGGCCTCGGACAGCTTGTCGTCGGCACGCGTCGCGCCCCGCTCGGTCAGCCGGGAGGCCGCGATCTCGACGATCACGTCGTCCAGCGTTACCGCGTCGGAGTCGACGGCGCCCGTGCACGACATGTCACCGACGGTCCGGTACCGGATGAGCCGCTTCTCCACGGTCTCGTCCGCCTTCGGCCCGCCCCACTCACCCGCGGTCAGCCACATGCCGCCACGACTGAACACCTCACGCTCGTGCGCGAAGTAGATGTCGGGCAGCTCGATGCCCTCGCGGGCGATGTACTGCCAGACGTCCAGTTCGGTCCAGTTGGAGAGCGGGAAGACACGGACGTGCTCGCCGGGCGCGTGCCGCCCGTTGTAGAGGTTCCACAGCTCGGGCCGCTGCCGGCGCGGATCCCACTGCGAGAACTCGTCACGAAGGGAGAACACCCGCTCCTTGGCCCGGGCTTTCTCCTCGTCCCGACGCCCGCCACCGAAGACCGCGTCGAACTTCTCGCTCTGGATCTTCTCGGTGAGCGGCAATGTCTGGAGCGGGTTGCGGGTCCCGTCCGGACGTTCCTTCAGCACACCGCTGTCGATGTAGTCCTGTACGGAGGCCACATGGAGGCGCAGCCCATGTGCGGCGACCACACGGTCCCGGTACTCAAGGACTTCGGGGAAGTTGTGTCCGGTGTCCACATGCAGCAGCGAGAAGGGCACCGGCGCGGGTGCGAACGCCTTCAGCGCCAGATGCAGCATGACGATGGAGTCCTTGCCGCCGGAGAACAGGATCACCGGCCGCTCGAACTCACCCGCCACCTCACGGAAGATGTGCACCGCCTCGGACTCAAGAGCGTCCAGGTGCGAGAGGGCGTACGGAGTGTCCGTACCGTCCTCGGCCTTGGCGACGGTCGCCGTCATGCCAGTCCCCTCTCGGTGAGCAGCGCGTGGAGTGCCGCTGCCGACTCCTGCACGGTCTGGTGCTGCGACTCGATCCGCAGGTCCGGCGACTCGGGCTCCTCGTACGGGTCGTCGACCCCGGTGAGCCCGCTCAGTTCACCGGCGGCCTGCTTGGCGTAGAGACCCTTCACATCGCGTACGGAGCACACGTCGACCGGGGTCGCCACATGCACCTCGACATAGGCGGCGCCGCTCTCCTGGTGCCGCTTGCGAACGGCCTCGCGGCTGTCGGCGTACGGCGCGATGACCGGGACCAGCGCCTTGACGCCGTTGCGGGCGAGCAGTTCGGCGAGGAAGCCGATGCGCTGCACGTTGGTGTGCCGGTCCTCGCGGGAGAAGCCGAGGCCCGCCGAGATGAACTCGCGGATCTCGTCGCCGTCGAGCACCTCGACGAGGTGGCCCTCCTCGCGCAGCCGGCCTGCCAGCTCGTACGCGATGGTGGTCTTGCCGGCACTCGGCAGACCCGTGAGCCAGACGGTGGCTCCGGTCGTCACGTGCAACTCCTTCTCGGTGATGGTCATTCGTGCAGCCCGCACTCGGTCTTCCCGCGCCCCGCCCAGCGGCCGGCGCGCGCGTCCTCGCCCGCGAGGACCCGGCGGGTGCAGGGCGCGCAGCCGACGGACGCGTAGCCGTCCATCAGCAACGAGTTGGTGAGGACGCCGTGTTCGGCGACGTACGCGTCCACGTCGTCCTGGGTCCAGCGGGCGATGGGGGAGACCTTGACCTTCTGGCGCTTCTCGTCCCAGCCGACGACCGGGGTGCCCGCCCGGGTCGGGGACTCGTCGCGGCGCAGCCCGGTCGCCCAGGCCGCGTACTTGGTCAGACCCTGCTCCAGCGGCTGGACCTTGCGGAGCTTGCAGCACAGGTCCGGGTCGCGGTCGTGCAGTTGAGGGCCGTACTCGGCGTCCTGCTCGGCGACCGACTGGCGCGGGGTGAGCGTGATGACGTTGACGTCCATCACGGCCTCGACCGCGTCACGGGTGCCGATGGTCTCCGGGAAGTGGTAGCCGGTGTCGAGGAACACCACGTCGACGCCCGGCATGGCGCGGGAGGCGAGGTGGGCCACCACCGCGTCCTCCATCGAGGAGGTCACACAGAACTGCTTGCCGAAGGTCCGAGCCGCCCACTGGAGGATCTCAAGGGCGGAGGCGTCCTCAAGATCCTTCCCCGCCTGCTCGGCGAGGGCTTTCAAGTCGTCGGTGGGGCGCGCTTTCTGAGTCGTCGTCATATCTCTTCTCCCCCTGCGTCGGTCTGCTGGAGACCCCGGGCGAGGAGCCCGAGGAACTTCAGCTGAAAGGCCCGATTGCATGCCGCGCATTCCCATGCTCCATGGCCCTGCTCGTTGGGACGCAGGTCCTCGTCGCCGCAGTAGGGGCAGTAGAAGGGGGCGGCGCGCTCGCTCACGAGAGGGCCTCCTCGCTGGCGCGCGTGGCCCAGGCGGCGAAGCGCTCGCCGTCCTCGCGCTCCTGCTGGAACCGGGTGAGGACCCGCTCGACGTAGTCGGGCAGTTCCTCCGAAGTGACCTTCAGGCCACGGACCTTGCGGCCGAAGCCGGCCTCCAGACCGAGGGCGCCACCGAGGTGCACCTGGAAGCCCTCGACCTGCTCGCCCTGGTCGTTGAGGACCAACTGGCCCTTGAGACCGATGTCCGCGACCTGGATCCGGGCGCAGGCGTTCGGGCAGCCGTTGATGTTGATGGTGATCGGCTCGTCGAACTCCGGGATGCGGCGCTCCAGTTCGTCGATGAGCGTGATGCCGCGCTGCTTGGTCTCGACGATCGCGAGCTTGCAGTACTCGATACCGGTGCAGGCCATGGTGCCGCGCCGGAAGGGAGACGGCTTGGCGGTGAGACCCAGTGCCTCCAGGCCCTCCACCAGCGAGTCGATCTGCGCCTCCGCCACATCGAGCACGATCATCTTCTGCTCGACCGTCGTGCGCAGCCGGCCCGAGCCGTGCGCCTTGGCCAGTTCGGCGATCTTCGTGAGCGTGGTGCCGTCGACGCGGCCGACGCGCGGGGCGAAACCGACGTAGAACAGGCCGTCCTGCTGGCGGTGGACGCCGACGTGGTCGCGCCAGCGCTGGACCGGCTGCGCGGGGGCGGGGCCGTCGACGAGCTTGCGCTTGAGGTACTCGTCCTCCAGGACCTGGCGGAACTTCTCCTGGCCCCAGTCGGCGACGAGGAACTTCAGGCGGGCGCGGGTGCGCAGCCGCCGGTAGCCGTAGTCGCGGAAGATGCCGATCACGCCGGCCCAGACGTCCGGGACCTCGTCCAGCGGGACCCAGGCGCCGAGCCGGACGCCGATCTTCGGGTTGGTGGACAGGCCGCCGCCGACCCACAGGTCGAAGCCGGGGCCGTGCTCGGGGTGCTCGACGCCGACGAACGCGATGTCGTTGATCTCGTGGGCGACATCGAGGAGCGGGGAGCCGGAGATCGCCGTCTTGAACTTGCGCGGCAGGTTGGAGAATTCCTTGTTGCCGATGTACAGGCGGTGGATCTCGTCGATCGCCGAGGTGCCGTCGATGATCTCGTCCTCGGCGATACCGGCGACCGGCGAGCCGAGGATGGTGCGGGGCGTGTCACCGCAGGCCTCGGTGGTGGAGAGACCGACCGCCTCCAGGCGGTTCCAGATCTCCGGCACGTCCTCGATGCGGATCCAGTGGTACTGCACGTTCTGCCGGTCGGTGAGGTCGGCCGTGCCGCGCGCGAACTCCTGCGAGATCTCGCCGATCACCCGCAGCTGGTCCGTGGTCAGCCGGCCGCCGTCGATGCGGACGCGCAGCATGAAGTACTTGTCGTCCAGCTCCTCCGGCTCCAGGATCGCGGTCTTGCCGCCGTCGATCCCGGGCTTGCGCTGGGTGTACAGCCCCCACCAGCGCATACGGCCGCGCAGGTCGTTCGGGTCGATCGAGTCGAACCCGCGCTTGGAGTAGATCGTCTCAATGCGTGTCCGCACGTTGAGACCGTCGTCGTCCTTCTTGAACTGCTCGTTGCCGTTGAGCGGGGTGAAGTGCCCCGCTGCCCACTGACCCTCACCGCGGTGACGGCTCACCTTGCGGCGGGGCGCTGCGGCTGCAGGGTTCTCGGGGGTGGCGGCCATGGTTCTACGTCCTCCGGGACAGGCGGGTGATCGGCTCTGACCTGCGCGTACGGGCGCATGCGGGCATACGTGCGCGTCTTTGCGCAGGATGGGGCAGATACGGGAATTCCGGGGGCTGCGGCTCGGCTAGCCCGCCGGACAGATGGCGCTGGACATGCGGCCGAGGTCGACGTGCCGCCGACTCACCAAGGCAATCCCAGTTCCAGACATGACGGAAGCGTGTCACGGCGATCTGGACACAGTCCAGCTTCGTCCGTCATGCGGACACCCTGGTCCCGGTATGTGAGACGAGGGTGTCATCAGTCACATGGCGTGTGCGCGGTCTTGTCGACGCAGGTCAGACCGGGTAGGCCCCCGGCCACGGGCCCGGCGTGGTCACCAGCGCCACCTCCTCGACCTGCGTGTCGAAGAGCTTGAAGCCCCGGCGCTCGTAGTTGTCCATCGCGTGCACGCCGTCCAGGCTGCAGGTATGCACCCACACCCGCTTGGTGGGCGCCCGCCCCGGCCAGCGGTCCGCGAGGTCCCAGGCGCGGGCAGTGCCGTAGGAGAGGAGGTGGCCGCCGAGGCGCCGGCCGCGGAAGGCGGGGATCAGTCCGAAATACGCGATCTCGACGACGCCGTCGTCATGCGCGGCCAGTTCTGTGTACCCGGCGGGGGTGCCCCGGTCGTACACGACCCAGGTCTCCGTGCCCGGCCGGTCCAGGTGCTCCTGCCACTGTGCGAACGTCCAGCCGAGCCGGTCGATCCAGAGGATGTCCCCGCCCACGGACGCGTACAGAAAGCGGCTGAACTCGGGGGAGGGCACCTCGGCGCGGACGATCCGCACGTCCCCGTCCGGCGTGATCGCCGGGAGGAGGTCGCGCGGGTCGGTCTGCTCCAGGGACCAGGTGGTCACGGGGGTGTTCGTCATGTCCGCCAGGGAATCATCCGGCCACGGGATCTGTCGATCGGCCGGGAAACCGGACCGATCCGCCTCTCCATCAGTCCAGGGCTCGGTCGATCGAGGTCAGTGGAAGCGCGAACAGCATCCGTCCGGACACCGACCAGACCTCACCGGTCTCCTGCCAGTAGGAGAGGGAGTCGGTCTGTGTGCTCCAGCACTGGTGCGTCTCGTCGGTCCCGCACACGGTGGCCTTCGCGTCGCCGGTCTCCTGGCGCCACATCGAACCCCGCCCGCTCTGCTCCCCGGCCGCGCCGCCCAGATACCAGGCGGACCCGTACGAGAGCACGCCCCCGACCCCGGCGACCTTCGTCCGGTACGCCTCCTCGGCCGTCACATGCCCCGCCGAGTCGGTGGCGAGCAGCCCCGGCCGCGCCGGATCCAGGCTGAAGGGATAGCGCCACAGCCGCTTCCCGCCGCCGGCGACCAGACTGTCCGGCACCGTGCTGCGGTCCAGCGAGAGTCCGACGGGCCCCGTGGCGGAGCTGTCACCGGTCAGCCGGTACGACCCGATCGCGGGCAGCACATACCGGTACCCGGCGGCCGACCAGCCCTCGCGCACCCGGCCGACCGCGGATGCCGTCACCGTGGCGCGCTGGATGCGGTTCATGTCGTACACGTACAGGGCGTCGCGGTTCCCGCTGGTGGTGGTGACCAGGAGCTTGTCCTGGTACCAGACCATGCCGGAGACCTTGGAGACGAGCCCGCGGTAGTCGCGCCCGCCGTCGGTCGGTACGGCGAGGAGGGCCCAGGTGTAGGTGAGACGGTCGGGCTCGTCGGCGTTCACGAAGGCGACCTTCGCAAGGCCGCGGCTGTTCGCGCTCCAGCCGGAGAGGATCACCCGGTTCGAGCCCCACCAGCCGTCCTCGTCGGCGTCGCCCGAGGTGGTCACCGAGCGGGGCGTCCACGCCGGGTCGGCCGCGTCGCCGCTGTCCCAGCAGTAGGCGCGGGTCGCCGCCGGTTCGACGGGCAGCGCCGTCTTCTCGTCCGTCGTGCAGTCGGCGGCGTCGCGGAGCGTGTGGTCGGCGCTCTTCAACACGGTGTCGACGCCCACCGGGCGCCCCATCACCGAGGCCAGCCGGTCCAGCGTCCCCTGCGGCTCCAGACTCTCCCGCAGCTCCAACTTCCCCAGCTCGGAAGCCGAGGTGAGCGGCTTGAGCGCCCCGGGATCGGAACCGACCGTCGCCTGCGAGGCGCTGATCATCGTCGCGGCGGCGGTGAGGCCGAGCGCGGCCCCGGCGAGCGCGGCGCGCAGCGCCCTGCCCCGCTTGCGCCGGCGATGTCGCCCACGTGCACCCATAAGTGTCCTCCCGAGGCGAGCCAACTGCGCCTGGTGATCCGTGCGTTGACCAGGGAACAGGTGGGGTGGCCCGTAGGGGGATGCTACGGCAGTGATGGCCGCCCCATGGGTAAGACCCTGCAAATATGCGGAAGATGCTGCCGGACGTGTCTTTTGCGCCACCTGTCCGCTACGGCGTGTGGACCGGCCTTCGCCCGCGGGTGACCGCCGGAGCCGTCGAGTACGGCAGCAACTCGCGCGGGTCGTCCGGCAACAGCACCTCGACCTCCGCGTCCTCGCAGAAGCGGTACGGCCGGTGCTCCAGGAACGCCCCGAGATAGCGCCGTACCCGGGACATCTCGGCGCGCACCGTCACCGTGCGGGCAGGGTCGCCGAACATGTCCTCGGCCAGGCCCGCGGCGCTGCGGCCGGTGCGGTGCAGGGCCAGGAGGTAGAGCAACTCGGTGTGTCGGGGGCTCAGTTCATGGGTCCAGGAGCCGGCGCAGCCGGACACCGTCACCGACCAGCGGCGCGGCAGCGCGAGGTCGAGGACGATCCGGGTGGCGGCGCGCGGCCCGGGTTCGTCGGCGACGCGGACCAACCAGCCCCCGGCCAGCGGCTCCAGCGAGCACAGCCCGAGCGAGGGCAGCCAACGACGGCCCGCCGAGGGCGACTTGGGCAAAGCGATCCGCTTCACGTACGGCATTCCGGTGACCGCGGCCGTCCAGCCGTCCCGGTCCACCACCAGGGCCTGGCCACCGAGCCGGGGCAGGATCGGCGCCGCCACCGCGCGCAGCCGCTCCAGCGAGGTCATGTGCAGTTCGCGCAGCCGGGCCTCGGCGAGCTTGGCCACCGAGTCGACCCAGGCGAGGGTGGCCGGATGCATGGTCTCCAGCGGACCGCTGACATCGACGACACCGATCAGCCGGCCGTCCCTGGGGTCGGTGATCGGGGCGCCCGCGCAGGTGAACGCGGCCAGCGCGCGCGAGAGATGCTCGGCGGCGAAGACCTGCACGGGCCGCCGTACGACCGCCGGGGTGCCCACGCCGTTGGTGCCGATGACGTCCTCGCGCCAGTCCGTGCCGACCTCGATGCCGACCTCGTCGGCCTTGCGCAGTACGGCGGCACTGCCCTCGCGCCACAGCGCGCGGCCCTCGTCGTCCGCGATCAGCACAATGTGGTGGGCGGCGTCCGCGACCGACACCAGGCCCTCCCGCAGCACCGGCAGGACGTGCCGCAACGGGCTTGCGCCGCGCCGCCGTTCGACCTCCTCGCGGGAGAGCAGTCCGGTGCGCAGATCGTGGTCGGGGTGGGTCCCGCCGCGTAACGCGCGCTCCCAGGACTCCTCGATCACCGGGCGCGGTGCGGTGCGGGCGCGCTGTCCGGAGAGCGTGGTGTGCCGGGGGTCGCTGAGCATCCTTGCCGTCCGTGCCGCGTCGACGGTGGCGTGCTGTGTCGGGGCGGCCGGCGGGTTCACCATGGGTCCTTCTCTCCGGTCCCGTATCGACTGTTGTTCTCATAGTGCCGCCCCGCGGTGACGGAGGGAGACACTCCGGACACAGTGGCCACCAAGTTGCAACCCTCTGCAACCCTGGTGAACGGCCGTACGGTGTCTGAAACTTGTCCCACGCTGCGAGGGTGGTGCCGTGTCGGCGCAGCACCACCCTCGCGTTGCGTCGGTGCGGCTCAGGCCGTTGGCCGGGCGCGTTCCACGATCGACGTCAGGTCCAGGCTCGGCGGCAGGGTGCCGAAGGTGGCACCCCAGTCGCCGGCCAGCCGGGACGCGCAGAACGCGTCGGCGACCTCCGGAGGCGCGTGCTGGACGAGCAGCGCCCCCTGAAGGACGAGCGCCATCCGCTCGACCAGGCGCCGGGCGCGGCCCTCGATGCCCTCCAGGTCGGCGAGTTCGACGAGCAGGTTCTTCATCGCGCCGTCCAGCCGGTGATCGGCGCCGCGCACCTGGCCGATCTCGACCAGGAACGCGTTCAGTGCCTGCGGCTCGCGTTGCAGCGCCCGCAGCACGTCGAGGGCCTGGATGTTCCCGGCGCCCTCCCAGACCGAGTTGAGCGGTGACTCCCGTACCAGGCGCGGCAGTCCGGACTCCTCCACGTAGCCGTTGCCGCCCAGACACTCGGCCGCCTCGACCGCGACTGTCGAACAGCGCTTGGTCACCCAGTACTTGGCGGCCGGCACCGCCAACCGCAGGAACGCCAGCTCCTGTTCACCACCGTCGTCGTAGGCCGCCGCGAGTCTGAGTCCCAGCGTGGTGGCCGCCTCCGACTCCAGGGCGAGGTCGGCCAGGACGTTGCGCATCAGCGGCTTGTCGAGGAGCCTGCCGCCGAACGCCTCGCGGTGGGTGGCGTGGTGGACGGCCTGTGCGACGGCCTGCCGCATCAGACCGGCCGAGCCCAGCACACAGTCGAGCCGGGTGGCCGCCACCATTCCGATGATGGTGCGCACGCCGTCCCCCTCGTCCCCGACGCGGCGCGCCCAGGTGCCGTCGAACTCGACCTCGGCGGAGGCGTTCGACCGGTTGCCCAGCTTGTCCTTGAGCCGCTGGAGGAGGAACACGTTGCGGGTGCCGTCCGCCAGCACCCGGGGTACCAGGAAGCAGGTGAGCCCGCCGGGCGCCTGTGCCAGCACCAGGAAACCGTCGGACATGGGCGCCGAGCAGAACCACTTGTGGCCGGTCAGCTCGTACGTCCCGTCCTCGGCGAGCGGTCGCGCGGCCGTCGTGTTCGCGCGGACGTCACTGCCGCCCTGCTTCTCCGTCATGCCCATCCCGAAGACCGCCCCGGCCTTCAGCTGGGCGGGCCGCAGCTCACGGTCGTAGACCATGGACGTCAGCCGGGGCTCCCACTCGGCGGCGAGCGCGGGGTCGGCGCGCAGGGCGGGCACCGCCGCGTGGGTCATCGACAGCGGGCAGCCGTTGCCCGCCTCGACCTGCGTCCAGACCAGGAAACCGGCGGCCCGCCTGACATGCCCGGCCGGGCGGTTCCAGGCGGCGGTCAGTCCTGCCGCCACGCCCTTGCCGAGCAGTCGGTGCCAGGCCGGATGGAACTCGACCTCGTCGATCCGGTTGCCGAAACGGTCGTGGGTGCGCAGGCCCGGGGGGTTGTCGTTGGCCTGCGCACCCCACTCCTGCACCTGGGCCGAGCCGGCGGCCCGGCCCAGGGCGGAGAGGTCGCCCTGTACCTCGGTGAGCAGTTCGGGCGCCGTGTGCCGCTCGACCGCGGCCGTCAGGACGCGGTCGGCGGTGAAGACGTCGTACCCGACCAGTGGGGGAGGCTGGTTCGTCACGGTGTGGGTGGTGCGTGCCATGGCTGGAACCTACCCGTGCGGACGGCGGTGGCCCGGATCTCCGCCCTGAGACAGCCACCGCCGCCGACGTCAGGCCGACTGTGACATGCCCGCCAGTATTTCGGTCCCGGCCGCCTCCTCCTCCAGCCAGCCCGTGCGGTACACGGTGTCCAGATAGCGTTCGCCCAGGTCAGGGGCGATCGCCACCGCGGTCGGGCCGTGCAGCCGGTCCGGCCAGCCGTTCCGGGCGAGCCACTGGCCGGCCCCGCTGACGACCGTGCCGGTGGACCCGCCGAACAGGAAGCCCCGCGCGGCCAGCCGACGGCAGGTCTGCACGGTGTCCGTCTCCTCGACATGGATCACGTCGTCGACGTACGACTCGTCGAGGAAGGGCGACCCCACGCTGGTGCCGAGCCCCGGGATCATCCGGGGCCTCGCCTCCCCGCCGAAGGTGACCGAGCCGACGGCGTCCACGGCGACGATCCGCACCCGGCGCCGCCACTGCCAGAACCAGCGCGCGCAGCCCATCAGGGTCCCGGTGGTGCCGGCCCCCACGAACAACACGTCGAGCTGCGGGAACCGGCGGGCGATGGCGGGTGCCGTGGTGCGGTAGTGCGCCCGCCAATTCCCTTGGTTGGTGTACTGGTTGAGCCACACATACCGCTCGTCCGAGGCGCACAGCGCGCGCACGTACGCGATCCGGGCGCCCAGGAAACCGCCGTGCCCGTCCGCCTGGTCGATGATGTGGACCCGGCTGCCCAGCGTCTCCATCAGCCGCACCGTCGGCAGGTTGCAGCGTCTGTCGGTCACACAGAGGAACCCGTAGCCGCGGCTCGCCGCGATCACGCTCAGGGCCACCCCCAGGTTCCCGGACGACGACTCGACAAGTACCGAGCCGGGCCGCAGAATGCCGTCCCGTTCGGCGGCGTCCACCATCTCGGTGGCGGCCTTCAGTTTGATCGAGCCGGCGAAGTTGAACCCCTCACATTTCAGATAGAGCGGCAGCCCCAGCGAGGCCCGCAGATCGACGTAGAGCTCGTCCTCGTTGAACTCCGCGGGATCAGAGATAACAGCCATGTATTTCCCCCCTAGTGGTGCGCCACGATCGCCGTCAGCCGTACCGGCGCAGCTCGTGGAAGAACCCGTCGACGACGCGCAGTTCGCCCCGTCGAGCCACTTCGTCATGGACGAACCTGCCGACCGCGAGGTCCAGCACCCCGAGACCGAAGGGTGAGAAGACCACGGTGCGGTCCGCCGGTACCTCCACCCGTCCGGTGAGCACGTCGTCCAGCGTGCCGTCGATGAACTCCCGCCCACCGGTGGCCTGTTCGACCAGATGCGGTGACGTGTCGGCCTTGAGACAGTGCTCGACGTCGTCCACGAAGTTCGCGGACGCGAGCAGGATCGCCGGGTCGAGATCCCGCAACGACACGTGCAGGACCAGCGGATGGTGGTCGAACCAGGCCGGATCGTGGATGTGCGGCGTGCCGGCGATCGTCGCGAAGACCAGCAGATCGCTGGAGCGGACGAGGCCTTCGGCCTTGTCGTGCACCGTGATCCGCCCCTGCGCCCCCGACCGCTCCAGATACCCCCGGAACCCCTCCGCGCTGTCCGCGGACAGGTCGTACACGCCCGTCTCCTCGAACTCCCAGCCGGTGGCCCGGAGATGGGTGTGGATGTAGCGGGCGATCAGGCCGGTCCCGACGAACCCGACCCGCAGCGGACGCGTCCGGCCCCGGCTGAGTTTCTCGGCCGCGAGCGCCGCCGAACTCGCCGTACGCGTCGCGCTGATCACCGAACTCTCCAGACAGGCGTACGGATAGCCGGTGTCGGGGTCGTTGAGGATCAGTACCGCCGAGGCCCTGGGCAGCCCCGAGCCGGTGTTCCCCGGGAAACTGGAGATCCACTTCAGGCCGTCCACCCGCTGCGGCCCGCCCAGCGACGCCGGCAGCCCGATGATGCGGGACGACGGGCGGTCAGGGAAGCGCAGGAAGAACGACGGCGGGTTCACCGAGTCGCCCGCGCCGTGCAGCCGGTAGGTGGCCTCCACGAGCTCGCCGATCTCCGACTCCCGCCCGGCCAGGGCCTGTTGGACCTGTTCGCCGCTGATGACCGCGAACGTGGGTGTGTCGAATTCGCTCATGCCGCCCTCACCCCTCCTGTCGGCGCGCAGTCCGTGAGCCGTACCGGGTCGCCGAGTCCGGCGAGCACCTCGCGCGGGCCCTCGAACGGGTCCCGGCCGTGCGCGGTACGGATGTTGTCCACCAGCAGCAGATCCCCGGAGCGCCACGGCGTGCGCCGTACGTGTGCGTCGTAGGCCCCGTTGATGGCCGACACGATGTCCGCGTCGACCGGATCGCCGTTCCCGAAGCGGGTGTTGAAGGGCAGCGCGTCGGCGCCGTAGACGTCGATCAGGTACTCGCGGACCTCCGGCTCCATCGTCCACTCGTTCAGGAACGCGATCTGGTTGAACCAGCAGCGGCGGCCGGTGACCGGGTGGCGGAGCACGGCGGCGCGGTGCTGCCGGGTGTGCAGCGAACCGTCGGACTGCCAGGCGAAGTCGATGCCCTGGGCCCGGCAGTAGCGCTCCACGACGCTGCGGTCCTCGGTGCCGAAGGCCTCGGCGACCGACGCCCCGATCTCCTCGTGGTAGGTCCGGGTCAGCAGCCAGCCCTCGCGTTCGAAGCGGTCCACCAGCGTGGTGGGCAGCGAGGTCAGGACGGCCTCGGCGTCGGCGACCGGGGTCGCACCGCCCTCGGTCGGCGCGTCGAGGCAGGCGAAGAGCAGCAGTCCGGGGAAGTCCAGCGCGTAGCTCGACTCGTGGTGCAGACACATCGGTTGGTCGGTCGGCCACTTGGTGGCCGAGTACACACCTTCCGCGTACGTACGGCGGGGTGCGAAGGGTTCCCGGTCGGCCATCAGGGAGTTGGTGAGCCGCCGGAAGACGGTCTCGGCCCCGGCCGGGTCGGCGAGGCCGAGGCCCCGGACCAGGACGCAGCCGTGCTCGGCGACGACGGCCCGCAGTGCCGTACGGTGCCGGTCGGCCCAGCCCGCCGGGTCCGCGCCGGCGTCGGCGTGCAGCTGCGGCGGAGCGCCCTGGCTCAGGGTGACTGCGTGGAGAAGGGTCGCGGATGAGAGCGACATCTCGGTGTTCCTTTCGGTGGTGCTGTCGATCGTTCGGCCGGGGGTGCGGCGGGTCTCAGGAGGAGACCGGCGGGTCCAGCAGTCCGGCCAGGTCCGCGAGGACCGGGTGACGGGTGACGTCCTTGAGGCTGATCGCCCGGTCGAGGGCGACCGCCAGCTTCACCGCGGCCAGCGAGGTGCCGCCGCGGTCGAAGAAGTGGTCCTGGCGGCCGATCCGGTCGGCCGGGATGCCGAGCACCACCGCCCAGGCCGCCGCCAGCCGGC
>NZ_JAWOAI010000145.1:0-20120 GCF_033194735.1 Streptomyces sp. W16 | reverse complement strand
GCTCGGGGCGGCGGCGGTGCTCGGAGTCGACGTGGGCGCGCTGCCCGAACCGGCCGCCGCCGTAAGGGAGTTCGCCGGGCTGACCGCACCGGAGGGACTGCGGATTCGACGCGACCAGGTCGGCGACGGCTACGCCAAGCTCACCGCGCCGACCGCCGAGGCGCTCACCCTTGCCGCCCGCACCGCCGGGCTCGTCCTCGACCCGACGTACACGGGACGGGCGATGGCCGGCCTGATCGCGGCCGTCCGGGACGGTGACATCAGGCCGGGCGAGCGGACCGTGTTCGTGCACACGGGCGGGCTGCCCGGCCTGTTCGGACACGGGGAAGCCGTCGCGTACGCGGAGGGGCAGGTCGTCGCGTACCAGGAATGACGTACGCGCCCGGCGGGTGCGGTGCCGCGGGGCGCGTACACACAAGTCGGCTACGGAGCCTTCGCGTAGTCCGTGGCCATGGCGCCGGCGAAGTCGTACACGATCACCTGCTCGTCGCCGACGACCCACGCGTCGTGTCCCGGCGAGCACACGAAGACGTCGCCGGGGCCCACTTCGCTCTCGCCGCCGTCGTCCATGCGGAGGTGCATCCGTCCCTGGACGACGTAACCGTTGTGGTGGATCTCGCAACTCGCGGTTCCCGCGATCGGCGCCACGGACTCGGACCAGCGCCAGCCCGGTTCGAAGGTGCCCACGGCGAAGTCGAGTCCGCTGAGGTGGACGGCTTCGAGGTGGCCGCGGGGGAAGTCACGTCGCTCGTCCGGCTTCTCGACCGTCTTCACTTCCAGCATGACGGCTGCCTCCATTCCGGCCGCGCACAGCACGGCCGGGGCCGGTCTCCGTCTCCCGGCAGCCACGAACGGCACCGGCGCTCCGGCGGGGGCCGCGCCCCACCACTCCATCGTCTTCCTGTCCACCCGGGAGCGCCATTCGGGGGAACAGCGCCAGGGTCGTGCCTAGGGCCTGTCCGGCGGGTCAGGTCGCAGGAAAGCAGCTGCGCCTCATCAGCGCCGGTGAGCGGGTCAGGTGGGCGTGCCAGACCCCGCGTCTGCGACAGGATCCGCCGGACAGGCCCTGGGGCACCGTCATGACTGCTTGTTCGCGCACAACAGGGCGAACCGCTCGCTGTCGATGTTGCCGCCGGAGACGATCAGCCCCACCCGGCCCGTGACCCGGCCCGCGCGCCCCGCGAGGAGCGCGGCCAGCGGGGTGGCACCGCTGGGCTCGACGACGATCTTCAGCCGCTCGAAGGCGAACCGCATCGCGTCCTTGATCTCCTCATCACTCACCAGCGCGATCTCGTCAACCAGCCGTCGGTTCACGGAGAAGGTCAGCTCGCCGGGGATGTCGGCCGCCTGCCCATCGGCGATGGTGCGCGGCACGGGGATGGACACGCGCCGGCCGGCCGCAAGGGACCGCTTGGTGTCGTCCCCGGCCTCCGGTTCGACACCGATCACTCGGGTGCCCGGGTTCAGTCCCTTGACGGCGGTGGCCGTCCCGGCGATCAGCCCGCCGCCGCCCACGGGCGTCAGCACGGCGTCCAACTCCCCCACTTCCTCCAGGAGTTCAAGTGCCGCCGTGCCCTGCCCCGCCATGACGTGCGGATGCTCGTAGGGCGGGATGAGGGAGAGTCCGCGCTCGGCGGCCAGGGCTTCCCCGATGGCCACCCGGTCGCCGTTGTAACGGTCGTACGTGACGATCTCGGCACCGTACCCGGCGGTGGCGGCGAGCTTGGAGGCCGGAGTGTCCTCGGGCATGACGATCACCGCGGTGGTGCCGAGTTCGCGGGCGGCGAGGGCGACGGCCTGGGCGTGGTTGCCGGACGAGTAGGCGGCGATGCCCCGGGCCAGTTGCTCCGGGGTCAGCCGGGAGGCCGCGTTGTAGGCACCGCGGAACTTGAAGGCGCCGATCCGCTGGAAGTTCTCGCACTTCAGGAACACCTCGGCGCCGACGAGTTCGTCGAGGGTGCGCGAGCGCAGTACCGGTGTGCGGTGGGCGACGCCTTTGAGCTGCGCGGCGGCGTCACGGACGTCGTCGAGGGTGATGGGCGGGGTGGTGGTCGTCACGCGGGTCCTCCATCGGAAGCGGTGTCGCCGGCGGGAGTGGCGGGGGGCCGGTCTCGGCACGGGGGCCGGTCTCGGCACGGGCCTGGGAGAGGTAGTTGTAGGCGGAGGCGCGGGAGATGCCCAGCCGGGCGGCGACCTGCTCGACGGCCCGGCGCACGGCGAAGACTCCGTGCTCGTCGAGGCTGCGGAACAGCTCCAGCCGCTGGGCGCGGCCGAGTTGGACCCAGGTCCTGCTCTGCCGCAGTTGATGGGCGTCGACGATGGCCTCGACCACGGAGTCGATGTCGTTGCCGAAGGTGGTGGTACCCGACGCCTCGCCCACCCCGGTCCCGACTCCCCCGCCGATCCCGGTGAGCACGGCTTGCGCCTGCTGTACGGCGGTGACGTCGACGTTGACGCACAGCGCGCCGAAGACCGCGCCCGTCGAGTCCCGCAGCACCATCGTGGACGACTTGAGCAGTTGGCCGCCCTTGGTCCGGGTGAGGTAGTTCAACTCGTCGGCGGCCTCGTCCCCGCGCGCCAGCACCCGCAGCCCGATCTCACTCATCGCACCGCCCACCGAGCGCCCGGTGACAGCTCCGGCGACGGCGACCACCGACTTCTCCGGGTGCCGGTAGTCGTGCAACACCACCTCGCACACCGGCCCGAAAGTCGCCGCGATCCCCTCGACGACGGACCCCAACGCGCCGATGATCGCGTCCCGTTGGGTGTCCAGGGCAGGGTCGCTGTCCACCCTTCCCCTCTCTCATGTCTGGACTGTCAGTCCAATCACTATACTTGGATTCCAGCCGCCCAGCCATCCACGTACCCTCACCCTCCGGCCGTCCGGCCTTCGTCACCGCTCCCCCTTGACTCTCAAGTCGCTTGAGATCCCATAGTGATCGGCATGAACGAGCTCTATTCCATCGGGGACGTCGCCCGCCGCACCGGCCTGAGCGTGAGCGCGATCCGGTTCTACGCCGATGAGGGCGTCGTCACACCCACCGGCCTCACCGGGGGCGGCTTCCGGCAGTACGACGTGCACGCCATCGCCCGGCTCGAACTCGTGCGGACCCTGCGCGACCTGGGTGCCGGCCTGGACGACATCCGCCGGGTACTCGGCGCCGAGACCACCCTGCACGATCTTGCGGTCACTCATCTGCGGCTGGTCGAGGACCAGTTACGGCAGTTCCGGGCGCGCTCCGCCGTGCTGCGGACCGTCGTGCGGCAGCACACCACAACAGAACAGGTGAGCCTGATGCACAAGCTCGTGTCGATGTCCGACTACGACCGCGAGCGGCTCATCAACGAGTTCTGGGACTTCGTGACCGACGGCCTGGACGTCCATCCCGGCTATATCGAGCAACTGCAGAGCAAACGGCCGCATCTGCCCGAGGAGCCGTCCACCGAGCAGTTGGAGGCCTGGATCGAACTCGCCGAGATCGTGCGGGACGAGGAGTTCCGCACGGCCCTGCGGGGCTTCTTCCACCGCACCTTCAGCACCGAGCAGGGCAGGTTGATGGCGTCGCCGGAGATGATGGCCCACATCGAGAGGCATCGGAAGCTTCTCCTGGAGGCGCAGGCCTCCCAGCAGGCGGGCGTGCCCGCGGACTCACCGCAGGCCCGGGACATCGCCGAGCGCGTGGCCGCCGACTCGGCAGGGCTGGTCACCGCGATGACCGGGAAACAGGGACACGACGTCGAGAAGGCCCGGCGCGACATCGTCGACTTCGACCGGAACGGCAGGGGCGCGCAGACGCTGGCCAAGGCGACCGGCCTGAAGCTGCTGACCAAGTACCACTCCCTGGTGGCGACGATCAACGGCACCCCCAAGCCGGACCCGGAGCGGGCAGCGGCGGTCCGCGAGTGGATGGCCACCGCGCTGCGCCAGGGCCTGTCCGGCGAATGACGCGGCTGAAGTCCCGGTTCGCGAACTGTCAGTCGCGCTGCCTGGACCGGGAGAGATCACCGGCCGCGACGG
The DNA here is from genome assembly GCF_033194735.1 of Streptomyces sp. W16. NCBI lineage: Bacteria > Bacillati > Actinomycetota > Actinomycetes > Kitasatosporales > Streptomycetaceae > Streptomyces > Streptomyces sp. W16. Next base: position 16,102 of record NZ_JAWOAI010000145.1, on the reverse strand, counting down.
CTTCGATCTCCTGCGGAAGCGCATCCTCCGCACTCAGCGTTGGGGCACCTGCACCTATACCTCAAGCCGTGACCTTGGCCGCGACGCGGGTGAGCAGTTCGTCGCGGACGGATGGCCATTCGTCCGCGAGCACGCTGTAGTACAGCGAGTCACGGCGCGTGCCGTCCTGGCGCAGCATGTGACTGCGCAGCGTCCCTTCATAGGTCAACCCCAGCCGTGTCAGGGCACGTTGGGACCGCTCGTTGAGGTTGTCGGTCCGCAAGGCGATGCGGACGAGATCCAGACCGTCGAAGGCGTATCCGAACAGCAGAAGCTTGGACTCGGCGTTACAGGGACCGCCCCAACACGAACGATCGAACCAGGTCGCACCGACCTCGGCCCGCCTCGCGGCAAGGTCGAGCTCGTACAGACTGGTCGAACCGATCACCGCAGCGTCCGTCAGGCGCTGGACCGCGAAGCACCGCCGGGCCCCGTCCGCGAGCATCTGACTGATCATCACCCGCATCTCCACCACGGAGTCGGGACGGGGCCGAGGCATCCATCGCCAGACCTCGGGATCCGACGCGGAGGGGAACAGCGCCTCCGCATGATCGACGGACAGCGGGATGAGACGGACGGTACGGCCGAGAAGCAAATCGTTGCTCATCACCGCACCGTAACTCCGGACTCACCACGCCGGGCTTCTTGTGACAGGCCACGGCCGTCTTCGGGTTCGGTGCCGCCGGCCGGTCCCGTTCTTGCCATCCGGCACAGACGTCTGACCAGGAGGGGCACACCACACCAGCCTCCTTGCATGTTCTATGTCATAGACCATAGGTTGGCTTCAGCGGGTCCACCGACATGGGCGGCCCCGCATGGACCAACGTTGGATCTCCGCGGCCGGGCCCTTCTCCGGATGTGCGGGGCGTACCGAGATGGTGGTTTCGTGAGCCCTCGCAAGAGCGACAGCCGCGAGCGGATGGTCAGCAGTACCGTGACCCTGCTGCGCGAGTACGGCGCGAGCGCGACCAGCATCGACCGGGTGCTGGCCCACAGCGGCGCCCCGCGCGGCTCGGTCTACCACCACTTCCCCGGCGGGCGGACGCAGTTGGTCGAGGAGGCGGTGGAGCTGGCCGGCGGTTTCATGGCCGGCGTGATCGAGGCCACCATGCAGGCCGACGATCCGGTGGAAGGCATGGACACGTTCTTCGCCGTATGGCGCGACGGACTCGTGGAGAGCCGTTTCCGGGTCGGCTGCCCGATCGTGGCGGTGGCCGTGGAGAACAATGACGACGCCCCCCACCTCGCCCGCTCCGCAGGCGCGGTCTTCTCCGGCTGGCAGGAAGCGTTCACGGCCGTGTTCCGGCGTCACGGCCTGGCCGAGGACCGAAGCCGCCGGCTTGCCGCCCTCGTCGTCGCCGCGGAGGAAGGCGCGGTGGTCATGTGCCGGGCCCAGCAGAGCACCGCCCCGATCGAGGCGGTCGCCACCGAGATCCACGACCTGCTGGCCCATGCGCTGAGCAACCGCCCCGATGCCGACCCCGCTCCCGGCCGTACGCCCGACATCCACTGACGCGTATCGCCGCACCGCGACCGCAGCGGGAGAAGTACCCGACAAGCAGGGCCGGCTTGTCGCTCATGGCACGTCAACCGGGGCCCCGGCCCAGACCGGCATGCGCCGGTCTACGGTCCCGTCCGACCGAGTCCTGAGGAGGGCTACCCGTGCAGAGATTCGAGTACGTCAAAAAGCGCGAGCTTCGATACGTCGACGTTCCGATGCCGGTGCTCAAGTCCGACGACGACGCGATCGTCCAGCCGGTCGTCTCGACGACCTGCGACCTGGACCGCTTCGTGATCACGGGTCTGGCCCCGTTCAAGGGCCCGTTCGCCCTCGGACACGAGACCGTGGCCAAGGTCATCGAGGTGGGCGACAACGTCTCGCACGTGAAGCCCGGTCAACTGGTCGTCCCCGCCTGGCATGTCGCGTGCGGCACCTGCGCCTCGTGTGCGTCCGGTCGCCCCACCGGTTGTACGAACGTTCCGCGGAACGCGATGTTCGGGCTGCCCACCGGCGGTGACTACGGCGGCTTCTTCTCCGAAGCGGTCCGCATCCCCTTCGCCGGCTACGCGTTGGCGCCGCTGCCCGAGGGGGTCAGCGCCCGTGCGGCAGCGTCGGTGGGCGACAACCTCTCCGACACCTACTGCGCGGTCGCCCCGGCGCTGCGCAACGCGCCGGGCGCCGACGTCCTCGTCATCGGAGGAACCGGCTCGGTCGGAGTCTTCGCCGTCACCTTCGCCAAGGCACTCGGTGCGTCCTCGGTCTGCTACGTCGACGCCTTCGACCCCGAGTGTGTTGAACTCGCCCGCCGACTGGGCGCCGAGATCCTCGACGAAGTGCCCCGTGGCCGCGAGTTCCAAGTGACGTTCGATGCGTCCGGCCGTCCCGACGGGCTGCACGCGGCCCTCAACGCGGTGGCCCCGAACGGCAGTTGCCACAGTTTCGGCATCTACTGGCAGGACGTCGCCGTGCCCGCGCTCTCGATGTACATGCAGGGCGTGACGTTCACGACGGGCCGGCCCAACGTCGGTCCGATCATCCCCGACGTACTCGCCCTCATCGCCGACGGCACCGTCGACCCGCTCCCGGTGTTCTCCGACGTCGTGAGCTTCGAGGATGCCCCAACCGCCCTGGCCCAAGGCCTCCGCAAGCCCCTCGTCGTCCGCGACGGCTACTAGACCGACCAAGGAGAAACCCATGAACCGCATCGTCGTCGAGTACTTCGACCCCGCCGACCCCGACGCCTTCGACACCCGGTACCGCGACGAGCACGTCGCGCTGGTGAGGGCCATCCCTGGCCTCGTCGACTTCCACCTCTCCCACCCACGCGGGCTCAGAGGCGTGACGCCGTATCTGGTGGCCGAGATGTCCTTCGCCGACGAGGACTCTGTGGCCACCGCACTGAAGTCCGCCGAGTTCGCGGAGGCGGGAAAGCACGCGGCTGGGTTCGTGGTCGCTTCGACCGCCCTGTACACCTCCGCTCCCCGCCAAGCCTGAGACGAGAAGACCCGGACCCGAGAGGCCGGTCTCGAAGCGCTGCGCGTCGGAGAGATCGGGAAGAACGGAGAGATCGGTGGCGTCGGGCTGGTGCCCGGCGCCGGCAACACGTGGCCGGCATGGCCGTCGTCACGTGCGAGGGTGCCGTCCGGCCTTCCAACGCCGAAGCCTGAAGGCGATCGTGGAGATGAGAGTGACGGCCAGGCTCACGCCCGCGACCGCGTTGTCCGCCTTCGGCGCCACGCCCGTGTAGTGCCAGATCAAGGCTCCGGTGAGCGTGATGCCGCCCGCGAAAAGACCGAAGGTCGTGGCCAGCGACAGGCGCGTGCCCCGATCCATGGGGGTCTTGGTCATGACGATCGGTTCCGACGTCTGCTGCAGGGTGATGTAGTCGTCCTTGTCGACGCTGACGGCGGCGAGCGCCTCGGACGCATCACCGCCCGGAGCGCACATGAAGGAGACTGTCCCGCCCTCTTCGACCAGGGCGGTCAGAGGTCGGCTGGTACACCAGGCGACCTTCAGCTGGAGTCGGTGTTCGCCTGGCGGCACCTCGAAGCGGACCGTCTGCCCTCGCCGGATGATGCCCACCTGGGTGTCGTCGATGAGCACGGCGTAGCCGCGGAGCATGTCCCGATAACCGTCCCGCGCCCGTGAGAGCACGACGGCTCCATGGGTGGGTAGGGCTCTTTCCCCGTCGGCCATCGCAGCCCCCTGTCACGCGAACATCGTGTGTGCCGCGAGCGTACTCATACGTCAACTGCGGTAAAACACACGGCTGCTCACTCTCACCCTGCTGTTCCGCTCCCCGCTGCCGTATCGAGATCCCGCCATGCTTCCGCGGTCAGATCGGCGACGGCCCAGCGGGCAGCGGACACGACCTCCTCCGGGGTACGGAAGCCCGCGACCACGCAGGCCACACCGGGCTCGCGCAGCGGAAACCGCAGGGCAGCGTGCGGGAGTGCGGTGCCGTGTCGGGCGGACACCTCGGCGAGGAGCCGAGCGCGGCGCAGTGCCGATTCCGGTGCGGGGCCGTAGTCGAAGGTGGCGTCGCTCGCGGGGTAAGTGCGGCTGAGCAGACCGGAGTTGAACGGGGCGGCGGCCACCACCGCGACCCCGCGTTCGGCGCACGCGTCCAGCAAGGGGCGGGCGGTGCGGTCGAGAAGGGTCCACCGCCCGGCCACCATCACGGCGTCGACCTCCGCCTCTTCGACGATGCGCAGCAGCGGGGCGACCGTGTTCATGCCGACGCCGACGGCACCGATGACACCTTGGTCGCGCAGAGCCGTCAACGCGGGCAGGGCATGGTCGAGGGCGGCGTCCAGATGGTCGTCGGGATCGTGGACGTAGACGATGTCCACGCGGTCCAGTCGCAGGCGGTCCAGGCTGCCTTCCAGACTTCGCAGTACGCCGTCCCGTGAGTAGTCGGGGCGGCGGACCAGCGTGTCGGGTACGGCGAAGCCTCCTGCCGTCAGGTCGGATCCGGTGGGTGCCGGGTGGGGTTCCAGCAGTCGGCCGACCTTGGTGGAGACGGTGAACTCCGCCCGTGGACGGTGGGCGAGGGCGTCGCCGAGCCGCCGTTCGGACAGTCCGAGGCCGTAGTGCGGGGCGGTGTCGTAGTAGCGCACCCCCACGTCCCAGGCGGCATCGAGGGTGGCGTGCGCCTGGCCGTCGTCGATCGGACTGTGGAGGTTGCCGATGGGGGCGGCACCGAATCCCAGCATGCTGACCCGGACGCTCGTACGACCGAGTGGGCGTGCCCTCACGAGGTTCCCGCTTCCACGGCCCTCGCCGCATAGAGAAGGATCTGCTTCATCTGGCAGGCAGGACCTTAAGGATGGGATCCATTTCGCGCAACACCCCGACAGAAGTGCGTACTTGATGACCCTTTGTCTCGATATCCGCAGGACTCCGGGCCGAGATCTGTCCGATCTCTTCCCAACTCACTACGGCAGTGCCATATTGGCCACGCAAATGAATCTGATTAATCCGTGATGCAAGGGGGATTCGCCTTGGGCGACTCAACACCGGCCTACCGTCCGGGGTATGAACTGGTCGCGGAGCAACTGCTGGACTACATCGCCCAGCAGAACCTGCGGCCCGGCGACCGCCTCCCCACCGAACAGGGACTGGCCCAGATCCTGGGCGCCTCCCGCAATGTCACCCGGGAGGCCGTGAAGGTCCTGGCCGCCATCGGCCGGCTCCAGGTGCGGCGCGGCGCGGGCATCTTCGTCGCCGCCTCGGTCGGCGGGCTGCTGGACGACGAACTGTCGCACTTCCGGCCGACCAGCATGGAAGACGTCCGCATGCTCCTGGACTACCGCAAGGTGATCGAGTCGGAGACCGCACGCCGTGCCGCCTCCCACGCCACCCCGATCGAGGTCCGGGCCATACGGGAGAGCGCGGAGAGTTCCCTGACGGCGGCCACCATGAACGACGTGGACACCTTCGCCAAGGCGGACGCGGCCTTCCACGACGCGGTGGGCGCCGCCTCGCACAACGTGTTCCTGCGGGCGAGTGTCGCCGGTGTGCGGCGCCTGGCGTCCCAGTCCGACGTACTGCTCTTCCACGGTGACGTGCCGGGATCGCTGGAAGTCGCCGCGCATCAGCATGTGGCCATTGCGGAGGCGGTCGCCGCGGGGGCGGCCGATCTCGCCGAGCGGCTGATGGTGGAGCACATCGCCACCACGCAGAGCCAGTTCGAGAACAAGATTCGCAACCGGCTGTTCAGTCCCGGGGCCCAACCGCCCTCCCCGGAGGCCCCGGCCTCGTAACCCGGCCGACCCCGCGTGTGCCGCAGCACAGCGATCGGGCCGTCCGACGCCCTGAAGTCCCGGTGGACGACCGGGACTTGCAGGTATCAACCTCCCTCAGGCGATTGGATAGGTGTGTCTCATCCGTCTGCGCGCAGGGGCGCCTTCGTGCCGCTGCGAAGAAGTCTCACGGCCGCCTTCTCGGTGGCCGTCGTGGCCGCCCTGCTGAATGCCGTGCCGGCCCAGGCGGCTCCCCCGCCGCCGGACCTGAATGTCTATGTCTCCCCGACCGGCCGGGACTTGGGATCGGGTACCGCCGCACACCCCTTCAAGACCCTCGACCACGCGCGGGACTACGTGCGCGACGTCAAGCAGAAGGCCAAGGGCGACATCCATGTCCGGCTCATGTCCGGTACCTACCAACTCAGCCGTACGTTCGCCCTGACCGCCCGGGACTCCGGCCGCGACGGACACCGAATCGTCTACGAGGCCGCCCCCGGCGCACACCCGGTGATCAGCGGAGGCCGGCAGGTCACCGGCTGGACCCCCGCCGACTCTGCAGGAAAGGTCTACAAGGCCAAGGTGGGCGACTTCGACACCCGACAGCTCTATGTGGACGGCGAGTTGGAGACCCGGGCGCGGAGCGGCAAGAACCCCGCCGGCTTCAGCCAGACGTCCACCGGCTACGCCTTCACCGACTCCGCCCTCAACACCTACAAGCGTCCCTCGGACCTGGAGGTCGTCAACTCCTGGGGCTGGAAGCTGATGCGCTGCCCCGCGCAGTCGATCGCCGACTACAAGATGACGATGCAGCAGCCCTGTTGGCACAACGCGCATCTCCAGCAGGGCCAGGAGATCCAGAACCCGACCTGGCTGGAGAACGCCCGCGAGCTGCTGGACACGCCCGGTGAGTGGTACCTGGACAAGGGCGAGGGCGAGATCTACTACATGCCCAAGGCCGGCCAGGACCTGTCCACCGCGAACGTCACCGTGCCGCTCGTGCAGGACCTGGTGGACATCAACGGCACCAGGACCGCCCCGGTCAGCGACGTGTCCTTCGAGGGCATCACCTTCTCCTACTCCACCTGGCTCGCGCCCAGTTCGTCCGAGGGCCTCATCGAGGGCCAGGCCGGTTTCCGGATGGTCGGCAACGACCCCGACTTCGACGCGACCCGCCTCAAGTGGCAGAAGACGCCCGGCGCCGTCAACGTCGACTACGGCCACGGCATCGCCTTCGAGGGCAACACCTTCACCCATCTCGGCGCGGTCGGGCTGAACTTGAACACCGGCACGCAGGGCACCGACATCACGGGCAACGTCTTCCGCCAGATCGCCGCCACCGGCATCCAGATCGGCGGGGTCGCGGTGATCGACGCCCACCCCGACGACCCCCGGGACATCACCAAGGACACCAGGGTCGACAACAACGTGGTCACCAAGGTCGCCGACCAGTACAACGGCTCCGTCGGCATCCTGGCCGGCTACACCGACCACACCACCATCACCCACAACAAGGTCTACGACCTGCCCTACACCGGCATATCCGTCGGCTGGGGCTGGGGCCTCACCGACCAGGGCGGCAACAGCAACTACTCCCCGGGGAACCTGGGCGTACCGATCTGGGACACCCCCACCACCAGCCGCGACACCAAGGTCACGGACAACGAGATCTACGACATCATGAAGTCGCAGGCCGACGGCGGCGCCATCTACACGCTGAGCACCAACCCCGGCGGCCTGGTGTCCGGCAACTACATCCACGGCACACCACCGCCCGCCTACGGCGCGATCTACCACGACGAAGGCAGCCGGTACTGGACGAACACCGGCAACGCCCTGTGCGACATCGCCTACCAGTGGCTGTTCCTCAACCACGGCATGGACATCAACGCCACGGGCAACTTCACCAGCCAGCCCGCCTTCTCCACCCAGGCCAACAGCACGGGCAGCACCATCAGCGGCAGCACCACCGTGGGTTCCTGCGACCAACTGCCCGCTTCCATCGTCAACAACGCGGGCCTGCAACCGAGTTACCGCCACCTCGACCCGGATCCCGCAGTCCCCGACCACCAGGCGCCCAGCACGCCGGGCACGCCGAGCGCGGTAACCGACTTCCCGACGATCGCGGACCTCACCTGGGCCGCGTCCACCGACGACACGGCCGTCACCGGCTACTCCGTCTACCGCGACGGCAAGCTGATCAGCGCCACCGGCAACACCTCGGTACGCCTCCCGGGCCTGACCGCCGGGCAGACATACGCCTTCAACATCACAGCCCGCGACGCCGCCGGCAACGAGTCCGCTCCCAGCCCGACCCTGCACGTCACCATGCCCTCGGGCACGGACCTGGCCCTCAAGAAGCCGATCACCGCCTCGTCGTACTCGGAGGCCAACACCCCGGCAAAGGCGGTGGACGGAGACCTGTCCACGCGCTGGGCGCAGGGCCTGGGCCTGCCCGATCCGTCCTGGATCCAGGTCGATCTCGGTGCGTCGTACGACGTGAACGGCGCGATCACCACCTTCGAGAAGGCCAGCGGCTACAAGTACCGCATCGAGGTGTCACCCGACGAGGTCCACTGGAAGACCCTCGCGGACCGCACCGCCGCGAACACCACGGCGGCGACCGACTACGTCCATACGGATGCTCCGGTCGCGGGCCGTTTCGTCCGACTGACCGTCACCGGCTCCAGCTGGAACGGCGGCAGCATCTACGACTTCCAGGTCTACGGCACCTCCAGGACCGTGACGGACCACACGGCCCCAACTGCCCCTGGACAGCCCACAGTCAAGCCGCTGCTGCCCACTCTGGTCGATGTCAGTTGGCCCGCGGCCACCGATGACACCGGCGTCACCAGCTATGTCGTCTACCAGGACGGCAAGCGGATCGGTGTCACGGGCGCCACGACCCTGCGGGTCTCCGGCCTCACCGCCGACACGTCGTACTCCTTCACCGTCGTGGCACGCGACGAAGCGCTGAACGCCTCCGACCCCAGCAAGGCGGCAGTCGTCACCACGCCGACCGACAACGACCTGGCCCTGAACAAGCAGGTCACCGCCTCGTCGTCGTACGACGCGGACCACGCGCCCGAGAAGGCGGTGGACGGGAATCCCGCCACCCGCTGGGCGCAGGGCGCGGGCCTGCCGGATCCGTCCTGGATCCAGGTCGACCTGGGCAAGGACACCGCAGTCTCCAGCGTGGTGACCACCTTCGAGTTGTCCGGCGGCTACAAGTACCGCCTGGAGTACTCCACCGACGGCACGACCTGGTCCCTGTTCGAGGACCACACCTCCGCCGCCACCTCGTCGTCGACCGTCTACTCCTTCTCCGACACCCCCGTCACCGCGCGCTACCTGCGCCTGACCGTCACCGGTTCCGGCGGGAACGGCGGCAGCGTCTACGCGCTCCAGGCGTACGGCGACTTCTGAGCACTCCGCGTCCGAGCCGAAACCTTTCTCCCCACAGATCTCCCTACAGAACTCCCTACAGAAGACGAAAGCCAGGATGAAGATCACCCATGTCGAAGTACACCGGATCGATGTTCCGGCAGCCAGTCCGCCCTTCCGCTGGCGCGACGGGCTGAGCGGCAGCGCTCCGGTGGGCGACGGCGCGGTCCTGCACATCGGGACGGACGAGGGGGCCGAGGGAGTCGCGGTGTTCGCCCGCCCGGGCGCCCACCTCGTCCTGCGGGACCTGGTGGACCGGGTCTTCCGTGCGGAGCTGGTCGGAGCCGACCCGTTCCAGCGGGAATGGCTGTGGCACCGGGTGTGGGAGCTGGACCGTATCCACGAACTCCCGCTCCCCACCCTGGGCTTGATCGACATCGCCTTGTGGGACCTGGCCGGCCGCTACCACGGCGAACCGGTGTGGCGCCTGCTCGGCGGCTTCCGGGATGCCATCCCCGCCTACGCCTCCACCTCGACGTTCGCCAGCACCGCAGAGTTCCTCGACGTGGCGGACCAGTGCCTGGAGCTCGGCTACCGAGGCATCAAGCTGCACGCCTGGGGCGACGCCCGCCGCGACGCCGAGCTGTGTCTGGCGCTGCGTGACCACGTCGGCCCCTCCGTCCCCCTCATGTACGACGGGTCGGCCGGCTTCGACCTGCCCGACGCGATCCGGCTGGGACGGGCGCTCTCCGAGGCCGACTACCTCTGGTACGAGGAGCCGATCCGCGAGTTCAGCATCTCGGCCTATCAGCGGCTCGCGGAGACCGTCGACGTACCACTGCTGGTGGCGGAGACCTCCGACGGGGCGCACATGAACGCGGCGGACTTCATCCGGGCCGGTGCCGCCACCTTCGGTGTCCGGGCCGGCACCACCCTCCGGGGCGGAATCACCGGCGCCATGCGCACCGCGCATCTCGCCGACGCCTACCGGCTGCGGGCCGAGGTGCACGGTTCGGACATTCCCAACCACCACCTGTGCATGGCCATCTCCAACACCACCTACTACGAGTCCCTGGTGACCTCGGTGAACGTCGTCCGGGAGCGCCACGTGGACGACCGGGGCCTGGTGCACGCGCCCACGGGGCCCGGCATAGCCCTTCCCCTCGATTTCGGCTACGGCAGCGCACTCCTGCCATTCGTCGAGCAACCGCGCTGAGCGGCGCAAGAACAGAAAGGCAAGGCAAGACGATGGAGTCTTCCCGATCTCAGAGAACCGGCCGGCGTCACTCGCCGCTCCGCACGGCAGCGGTCACGCTGTCCCTGGCCACCGCGGCAGCACTGGCGGGCTGCGCCAGCGCCGACACCACCACCTCTTCTTCCTCCTCCCCGCAGTCGGCGTTCAAACCGGTCGCGCAGAAGGCGGGTTCGCAGATAACGGTGTGGGCCGACTCGACCAGGCTGCCGTCGGTGCAGGCCTACCAGAAGTCGCACCCCGACGTGAAGATGAAGATCGTCACGTACGACGGCGGCGCCGACGGATCGACGTATCTGCAGTCGAAGGTGCAGCTGTTCGACCGGACCGGCAGCGGGTGGCCGGACGTGGTGTTCGGCAATCCGACCGACGTGACCTGGGCGTCGGAGGCCACCAAGCCCGGCGCGCGGCCGTTCGCCGCACCCCTGGACGAGAAGCTCGTACCGCAGAGCACTCTGGACGGTTTCGCCAAGGGATCCCTGACGCCCTGTCAGTTCGGCGGCCACACCTACTGCATGCGCAATGACATCGCCCAGGTCCTCCTCTGGTACAACAAGTCCCTTATGGACAAGTGGGGTTACAAGGTCCCCACGACATGGCAGGAGTACGAGGCCCTCGGCAAGCAGGTCGCCAAGGAGCACCCGGGCTATCTGGTCGGCTCGGTCGGCGACACCAACTCCCATGAGTCGTACTTCTGGTCGGGCCAGTGCCCCGCGTTCGACCTGGTGAAGCCGGACACCCTGCGCACCGACCTGCAGGACCCGAAGTGCACCCGGATGGCGAAGCTCCTGGACAACCTGATCAGCGCCAAGGCCGTCGCCACCCAGGGCTTCTTCAGCCAGGGCTTCGCCAAGAACAGCGGCGGCAAGGTCCTGATGGCGTACGGCCCTTCCTGGTACGGCCAGTACCTCTTCAAGGCCGGCTTCAAGACCCCGGCCAGGCAGATCGCCGCGGCACCCCCTCTCGCCTGGGAGGGAGAGAGCACGACCGCCACGGGCAATGTCGGCGGTGGCGTGTGGATGGTGTCCTCGCACAGCGCCAACCTCAAGTCGTCCTCGGACCTGGTCACTTGGCTGACCACCTCCGACGAGAACCAGGCCACCGCGCCCACCTACCCGGCGTACACCCAGGCCGCGAAGGCCTGGCTGGCGAACCCGGCCAACAAGGACTACTTCGCCAATGATGTGAGCGGGCCGTTCGAGCAGGCCGCGAACGAGGTGTGGACCGGCTGGTCGAACACCAGGTTCTCGGACTCCACCGCCTGGTCCAGCATCGTCCTCCCGGCCCTGACCGCCGGAAAGAGCCTGACCGAGACGCTGCCTGCCTGGCAGCAGGAGATCGCCGGCGAGGCGAAGACCCAGGGCTACAAGGTGGTCGATCAGTGACCTTGCTGGAGACCGAGCGCGTCGCCGTCTCCCCCGTGCGCCGCGGCACCACGCCGCGGCGCACGGGCCGCGGTCGCGCGGGCTATTTCTTCGTCGCCGGGTACGCGGTGCTGCTGCTCGCGTTCGGCGTCTTTCCCACCGGGTACGCGTTCTACCTGTCTCTCACCAACGACCGGGGCCAGTTCACCGGGGTCAACCAGTTCGTGAAGGTCGTCCAGGACTACCGCTTCGTCCCGGCCTTCACCCACATGCTGGTCTATCTGGTCATGTGGCTGGTGACCCTCGTCGTCCTGGTCGTGCTGACCGCCGTGGTCCTGCGCAGCCGCGTGCGTCCGGGCACCTCGGCGCTCTTCCGCTTCCTCTACTACATCCCCGGCGCCCTCGCCGGAGTGGCGAGCGTGCTGGTCTGGCTGTTCATGCTGGACCCCGACGTCAGCCCGGTGTCGAGGCTGCTCACCGCCCTGGGGTTCAAGACGTTCGCCGCCGTACTGGCGCCCGGCAACCTGCCGCTGATCCTCATGCTGATCGCCTTCTGGACCGGCGCCGGCGGCTGGATGGTCGTGATGTACGGGGCGTTGAACAACATCCCCGACGAGGTGCTGGAAGCGGCCCGCATGGACGGTGCGGGACCGTGGCGCACCGCCTGGCACATCCAGATCCCGATGATCCGGCAGTGGATCGTCTACATGGCGATCATGGCCTTCGCGACGGGCACCCAGCTGTTCGTCGAGCCCCAACTCCTCCAGACCGCCAGCCTCGGCAGGGTGAGCCCCACCTGGTCGCCGAACCAACTCGCCTACGTCTACGCCTTCCAGCAGGGCGACTTCAACGGCGCCGCCGCCATCTCCGTCGTCCTCCTCGCCGTGGGTCTCGTCGCCGCCGGTCTCCTGGTCGCTCGCTCGAACCTGTTCAAGTTGGACGAGAAATGACACAGACGACTCTCTCCCTGACGGCCGTGAGGCGACGCGTCCGCCCGTCAAGGAGCCTCCCCTTCCTCGTGGTTGGCCTCCTCCTGGCCTTTCTCCTGGTGTTCTTCGTGCTGCCGGTGATCTGGCTGTTGCTGGCACCGTCGAAGACCGCAGGCGAAGTCGTGCGGGACAACCCGCTCTCCTTCGGCTCGTTCCATCAAATAGGCACGGCCTGGCGGCACTTGTTCGCCTTCCAGGACGGCGCCATGTCGAGGTGGCTGCTCAACTCGGCCATCTACTCGGGCGGTTCACTCGTCCTGACGCTGGCCGTCAGTGTTCCGGCCGGCTACGCGCTGGCTCTGACGAGGTTCCGGGGCCGCAAGACGCTCCTGGTGATCACCCTGGTCACCATGATCATGCCGCAGGCCACCCTGGTGCTGCCGATCTTCCTGGAGCTCAACCGCTTCCATCTCATCGGCACCGTCTGGTCGTTGATACTTCCCTTCTCCTTCTATCCGTTCGGCGTGTACCTGGTCTACATCTACTTCGGGAGCAGCCTCCCCAGGGACCTGCTGTCCGCCGCGCGCATCGACGGCTGCACCGAGTGGCAGCTCTTCTCCCGCATCGCGCTCCCGCTCGCCAAGCCGGTGGTCGGACTGGTCGCGTTCTTCAGCTTCGTGGGCAACTGGAACAACTTCTTCCTGCCGTATCTCGTGCTGCCGAACAGCGAGCAGTTCCCCGTCCAGGTGGGCCTGAACCAACTGCTCACCTCCACACCGTCGTTCAACCCCGTCGCCGGCGCCGGACTGAACATCACCATCCCCGAACTCGCCCTGGCCATCATCATCGCCATCCTGCCCGTGCTGGTGCTCTTCGTCTTCTCGCAGCGCACGCTGGTGTCCGGGATGCTCGCCGGATCGAGCAAGGAATGAGCAGCGCCCCGCCCGCCAAAGGAGACCGCGTGTACCGGCTCGATCCGCGCTACGCCCCCGCCCCGCAAGCCTCCCTCCTCACGGGTTGGCAGGCAGTGGCCTCCCAACTCCCTTACGGGCGCGCAGTGGTGGCCATCGAGGGAGCCCCGTCCGTCGACTGGCCCCTCCTCGCCGATCGCCTCGAACACGAACTGACCGAGCGCGGCATCCCCGCCACCCTGCTCGACATCCGGAGCCACTACGCACCGCCGGCGCACGTCAGAAGCCGTACCGAACGACCGGCGGACGCCGACGACCCCTACTTCCGCAAGCTCGCCGACAATCCCCTCGACGACCTCTTCGAGAGCGTCCCGGTATCCGCACCGCCGACGGAAGGGCTGCTCCTCGTCTACGGGCCCGGCGCCGCCCTCGTGGATCACGACGTGCTCTGGTACGCCGATGTGCCCAAGCGCTGCGCGGAGGCCGCCGTCGGCGCGGGCGAGGTGGGCGCCAACCTCGGTCTGCCGGGCGAGAAGCCCGACTTCAGGCGGCTGTTCTACATCGACTGGCCGATGCTCGACCGGCACCGCGACTCACTCGCCCGCCGCCTCGACGCCTGGCTCGACATGCAGCACCCCGACCACCCGGCATGGATCGACGGAGCGGGCCTGCGCGCCACGTACGCCGCGCTGGCCCGCAGGCCCGTCCGCACCCGGCCGTACTTCAACTCCACTCCCTGGGGCGGCCATTGGGCACAGCGCGAGCTCGGCTTCAACCCCGACTCCCGCAACACCGCGCTCGGTTACGAGCTGATCGCCCCCGAGGCCGGCCTCCTCATCGGCACCGGACCGGAGGCCCAGGCCGAGGTGCCGTTCCAACTCCTGTGCGTGCTGCAGCCGTTGAGCGTGCTGGGGGCGGAGGTGCACGCCCGCTTCGGCACGTCCTTCCCGATCCGCTTCGACTACCTGGACACCGTCGGCGGCGGCAGCCTCTCCGTGCACTGCCACCCCAAGGAGTCGTACATGCGCGAGCGTTTCGGCTGGGCGTACACCCAGCACGAGACGTACTACCTCACCCGCGGCAGCACCGGCACCAAGGTGTACCTCGGCCTGCGCGAGGACGCCGACGTGGGCGTCTTCCGCAAGGAGGTGGAGCGGGCGATCACCGAGGGAGTGCCCATGGACCCCGAGGACCACGTCCTGGCCTTCCCCGCCGAGCAGGGCCAGTTGTTCATGATCCCGGCGGGCACCCCGCACGCCAGCGGCGCGGGCAACCTCGTACTGGAGATCAGCGCCACTCCCTATCTCTACAGCCTGAGGTTCTACGACTGGCTGCGGCCCGGCGCCGACGGCAACCCGCGCCCTCTCCCCTACGAGCACGGGTTCGCCAACCTGGAGACCGGACGACGCGGTGCGGCCGTCACCCGTGACCTGGTGCAGCAGCCGCGCACCCTGCGCGAGGGCACCGGCTGGCGGGAGGAGGTCGTCGGCGACCTTGCCGAGATGTTCTACGAGGTCAGGAGGTTCGTGCTCGACGCCGAGGCCGAGGTCGCCGACGACACGCAGGGACGGTTCCACATCCTGAACGTGGTGGAGGGGGAAGGCGTCACAGTGCACACGGCGGCCGGAGACCGGCACGAACTGGCCTACGCGGAGACGCTCACCGTGCCGGCCGCGGTAGGCCGCTACAGCCTGCGGGCAGCCGGTGCCGGCCCGGTGCGTGTCGTGAAGGCGCTGGTCCGTTGATCCCTGTCCTGGAGATCGGCGGCACGCATGTCACTGCGGCGCTCGTCGACCTGCGCGACGGCCGAATCTCCAGCCGTACGCGCGAGCCGCTCGACGCGGACGGCGACGCCGAGGCCATCCTCGGCGCCGTACGACACTGCGCCGACGGGCTGTCGGTGTCTCCTGGTGCGCGGTGGGGTGTGGCGGTGCCCGGGCCCTTCGACTACGCAAGAGGGATCGCCCTCTTCAGGGGCGTGGGCAAGTTCGACGCCCTGTACGGAATCGATGTCCGAGCAGCACTCCTCCACAGACTGCGGCAGCGTCCCGGCGAGGTCGTGTTCCTCAACGACGCCCACGCCTTCCTGACCGGCGAGTGGTCCGCGGGTACCGTCCGGGAGCATCGCCGCGCCGTGGGCATCACGCTCGGCACGGGTGTCGGCTCGGCGTTTCTCGTCGACGGCCGCATCTGCGACCAGGGTCCCGGCGTACCGCCCGAGGGGCGGATGGACCTCACCGAGATCGACGGCCGGCCACTGGAGGACACCGTCTCCCGCCGGGCCATCCTCGCCCGCTACGGCGACCCCGCCGCCGATGTACGCGACATCGCCGAACGGGCCAGGGCAGGAGAGGAGCGGGCCCGGCAGGCGCTGGACGGCGCCTTCACCGGACTGGGCGCCGTGCTGGGCCCGCGCCTGCTGGCCTTCGGCGCGACCGCCCTGGTCGTCGGAGGCTCCATGGCCCGCTCCTGGGACCT
>NZ_JAWOAI010000144.1:0-20193 GCF_033194735.1 Streptomyces sp. W16 | reverse complement strand
CTCCGATCTTCGTAGGCGACGAGGAAGCCCGCCGGGCCGCCGGGCGCGGGCACCGGAAGGACGAATCCGCCGGGGACGGTCGGCGGGGCGTCGACGGAGGCCGGCAGGACAGCGGGATCCGGCACGGGGACGCCGGGCAGCAGCGGGCGGCCCTGCGGCGTGCACAGATAGACGTCGTAGCCCGACAGGTCTTCGAGGCGGCGCAGCAGCGTCGGTGTGTCCAGGTCCTCGGCGACCAGCCAGCGCAGCGCGCCGAAGACCTGGAGCTGCGCGCCCAGCCGGTGCCGGGCGTCCTCCTGCACGGAGGCCGCGACCTCCTGGGAGACCGCGATGAACGGCACGGCGAGCGGCACTTCAAGGACCGGGAAGCCCCGCTCCTCCGCCGCCCGGAAGAACGCCTCGTGCAGCGGCGGCATGTGCAGCTGCGCGGAGAGCGCGAGCGCGGACACCCCGGCGTCGTCCAGCCGCTCCAGATAGGCGCGCTGTCCGGCCGCCGTACGCGGCACCGCCAGACCCGTCGTCATGATCACCTCGGCGCCCAGCAGCCAGGGCGTCGGATCGGTGAGCTCGCTGGCGTGCGCCCAGGACACGGACCTGCCGAGCCCGCCGCGACCCGCCTTCACGGAGAGCTGCAGCGCGGGAAAGGCGAGCAGATCCTCGACGGTCACTTTGTTTCCAGCCACAAAAGGAAGCCTATCGCTCCGTGACCGACACAATTGTCGCCGGTCGTGCGAGGGCCACAGACTGTGGAACCGGCCCCGCGCATGAACGGAAGGTGGAGCGCCAGTGACGACCTCGATCACCGAAATCGAGACCTACGGCGTCGAACGGATCCCGGACGAGGACCGCACGGCCCGCCCGATCGACCTGTTCCGGCTCGCCTTCGGCGGTGCCAACACCTTCGCGACCTGTGTGCTGGGTGCCTTCCCGATCCTCTTCGGCCTCTCCTTCTGGGAGGGCCTCGCCGCGACCGTCCTCGGCCTCGTCGCGGGCGCGCTGCTGCTGGCCCCGATGGCCCTGTTCGGCCCCACCAACGGCACGAACAACGCCGTCTCCTCCTCCGCCCATCTGGGCGTGCACGGCAGGGTCGTCGGCTCGTTCCTCTCCCTGCTCACCGCCGTCGCGTTCTTCTCGATCTCCGTGTGGTCCTCGGGCGACGCGCTTGTCGGCGGCGCGCACCGCCTCGTCGACGTCCCCGAGTCGGACGTCACCTACGGCATCGCGTACGCGGTCTTCGCCGGGCTCGTCCTGGCCGTGTGCGTCTACGGCTTCAAGTTCATGCTGCTGGTCAACAAGATCGCGGTGCTGGCCGCGTCGGCCCTCTTCGTGCTCGGCGCCTTCGCCTTCGCCGGCGACTTCGACCCCGGCTACGCGGGCACCTTCGCCTCCACCGCCGACCCGCTGTTCTGGCCGTCGTTCATCGGCGCCGCGCTGATCGTGCTCTCCAACCCGGTCTCCTTCGGCGCCTTCCTCGGCGACTGGTCCCGCTACATCCCGGCCGGGGCCCCGCGCCGCCGGGTGATGGGCGCCGCGTTCCTCGCCCAGCTCGCCACCCTGCTGCCGTTCCTCTTCGGCCTGACCACCGCGTCGATCATCGCCTCGAAGGCCGCGAAGTACGTCGACCCGGCCGCCCCCAACTACGTCGGCGGTCTCCTCGCCATCTCGCCCGGCTGGTACTTCCTGCCGCTCTGCCTGATCGCCCTGATCGGCGGCCTCTCCACCGGCACGACGTCCCTCTACGGCACGGGCCTCGACTTCTCCAGCGTCTTCACGCGCTTCAGCCGCGTCCAGGCCACCTTCTTCATCGGCGCCCTGTCGATCGCGTTCATCTTCGTCGGCCGCTTCGCACTGAACCTCACGCAGTCGATCTCGACGTTCGCCACGCTGATCATCACCTGCACCGCACCCTGGATGATCGTCATGGCCCTCGGCTACGTCACCCGGCGCGGCTGGTACGACCCGGAGGCCCTGCAGGTCTTCAACCGCCGTCAGCGAGGCGGCCGTTACTGGTTCACGCACGGCTGGAACTGGCGCGGCATGTCCACCTGGCTGGTCTCCGCCGTCGTGGCCCTCCTGTTCACCAACCTCCCCGGCCAGTTCGTCGGCCCGCTCGGCGACCTCGCGGGCGGCACCGACATCTCGCTGCCGGTCGGCCTCGCCCTCGCCGTCGTCCTCTACCTGGCCCTGCTCGCCGTGTTCCCCGAGCCGCGCGCCGTGTACGGACCGGCCGGCCCCCGCTTCGTCCGGGCGTCCGACGCGCCGGTACCGCCGATCACCGGCGGCGGCACCGAGGAGCCCGTCACCGAGCCCGCCGCGGCCCACTGAACCCTCGCCCCCCCGGGTAACCCAACGCCCACGACCAGGAGTTGTGCATGAGTACCGTCACCGTGCAGGAAGTCCGGGCCGCCGCCGACGCGCTCGTCGCCGCCTTCGCCGAGGGCCGCCTCGACGACTACTTCGGCGCCTTCGCCCCGGACGCGAGCTTCGTCTTCCACACCACCCCGCAGCGGCTCGGCTCCACCGCCGAGTACCGCGCGCTGTGGCAGCGGTGGGTGGAACAGGACGGCTTCCGCATCCTCGGCTGCGTCTCGTCCGCGCAGCTCGTCCAGCCCTTCGGCGACACGGCCGTCTTCAGCCACGACGTGGAGACCCGGATCGCCACCGAATCGGGCGAGGAGACCGTCCACGAGCGGGAGACCATCGTCTTCGCCCGTGCCGAGGACGGCGGCTGGGTCGCCGTACACGAGCATCTGTCCGCCCGCAGCGCCGCCTGACCAGGAGAGACGTCCATGAGCACCACCTTCCGCAACTACATCGACGGTGCGTTCGCGGACGCCTCGGACAGCCGCACGCTCGACGTGGTGGACCCCACCACCGGTGACGTCTACGCGACCTCCCCGCTC
This sequence comes from Streptomyces sp. W16, assembly GCF_033194735.1. Classification (NCBI taxonomy): domain Bacteria; kingdom Bacillati; phylum Actinomycetota; class Actinomycetes; order Kitasatosporales; family Streptomycetaceae; genus Streptomyces; species Streptomyces sp. W16. Next base: position 17,290 of record NZ_JAWOAI010000144.1, on the reverse strand, counting down.
TCCGGGGCGGCCGATGTCGACGCGGCGATGGCCGCCGCAGCCGCGGCGTTCCCCGTCTGGCGCGACACCACACCGTCCGTACGGCAGCGCGCGCTGCTGAGGATCGCCGACGCGATGGAGGCCCGGGCCGACGAGCTGGTCGCCGTCGAGAGCCGCGACACCGGCAAGCCGCTGCACCTCACCCGCAGCGAGGAACTCGCCCCCGCCATCGACCAGATCCGCTTCTTCGCGGGCGCGGCCCGCATGCTCGAAGGCCGCTCGGCGGGCGAGTACACGGAGGGCATGACCTCCATCATCCGGCGCGAGCCCGTCGGGGTGTGCGCACAGGTCGCGCCCTGGAACTACCCGCTGCTGATGGCGGTGTGGAAGTTCGCCCCGGCGCTCGCGGCCGGCAACGCGGTGGTCCTCAAGCCCTCCGACACCACCCCCGCCTCCACCGTCCTGCTCGCCGGGATCATCGGCGGTGTCCTGGCCGAACTGGCCCTGCCCCAGGGCATCTTCAACGTGGTCTGCGGCGACCGTGACACCGGCCGCCTGATGGTCGAGCACCCCACCCCGGCGATGGCCTCCATCACCGGTTCGGTACGCGCCGGCGTCCAGGTCGCCCAGAGCGCCGCGAAGGACCTCAAGCGGGTCCACCTGGAACTCGGCGGCAAAGCCCCGGCCGTGGTCTTCGAGGACGCCGACCTGACGAAGGCGGTCGAGGACCTGGTCGTCGGCGGCTTCTTCAACGCGGGCCAGGACTGCACGGCCGCGACCCGTGTCCTGGTCCACGAGTCGGTCCACGACGAGTTCGTGGCCGCGCTCGCGAAGGCGGCGGCGGAGACGAGGACAGGGCACCCCGACGACGAGGACGTGCTCTACGGCCCGCTCAACAACGCCGGCCAGCTCGCTCAGGTCAGCGGCTTCGTCGAGCGCCTTCCCGGGCACGCCAGGATCGAGGCGGGCGGTCACCGGGTCGGCGACAAGGGCTACTTCTACGCCCCGACCGTGGTCTCCGGCCTCCGCCAGGACGACGAGATCGTCCAGAACGAGGTCTTCGGCCCCGTCATGACCGTCCAGTCCTTCACGGACGAGGCCGAGGCCGTGCGGTATGCCAACGGCGTCGACTACGCGCTGGCCTCCTCGGTGTGGACCAGGGACCACGCACGGGCGATGCGGATGTCGAAGAGCCTCGACTTCGGCTGTGTGTGGATCAACACCCACATGGCACTCGTCGCCGAGATGCCGCACGGCGGGTTCAAGAAGTCCGGCTACGGCAAGGACCTTTCGGCGTACGGCTTCGAGGACTACACCCGGATCAAGCACGTCATGACGTCACTCTGACGCGCGTGGTCAGTCGCGCAGGGGCCGCCAACGGTCCTCCCGCGCGGGGTCGATGGCGCTGCGCCACACCAGCGTCCCGCCGATCAGGCCGGGCTCGTCCCGGGGTGCCAGGGCCGGGGCTTCGAGCGCGTCGGCGGTCTCCTCCAGGTAGGTGACCAGCGTGTCGCGCTCGTCGTCCGGGTGGTCGTCGTAGCGGGACCACCGGCCGAGGAAGCCGGTCTCCGTGTCCAGGTAGAGGCCCGAGACGCGGTCGCCGGGGCTGTGCGCGGCGACCGGAATCCAGGTCGGCTTCCAGACGGTGATCCACTCCTCCTCGGGGCGGCCGGCGTTCGCGGTGTCCTGGTGCGCCTGGGCGTCCGTCTTCAGCCGGTGTACGGCGGCCACCTCGTCCAGCGGCAGCAGCGCCCGGTTGCCCGGCAGACATCCCCGCCCGTCGGCCCCGTCGTCGCCCGCGGTGAGCAGCCACAGGACGGTCAGCTCGACGGGTATCCGCACACCGAGCTCGCCCTCCAGCGCGGCGACGGCGGCCAGGTCGGCGCCGGTGCGCAGCGCGGCGTAGGAGTCGGGGGCGTTGTCCCGGAGCCGGCGCGTGATCCGGTGCCAGGCATCGGCGACCTCCCGCACGGTGACCGCGGTGACATCGGGATCGACCCTCCGCACTTCCTCCCGCTCCCGCTCCTGCTCTCGCGCGTCCGCGTCGGGCTCGGCGGCAGGGGCCAGGGTGACGTACCGGATCTCGATCCGGTCGGGCTCATGGAGGTAGCCGACGGCCAGCGCGGGACAGTCCTCGAACAGGTCGCCGTCGACCAGCACCGTACGGATGCCGGGCAGCCGCGAGGGCACGCCCATGTCCGGGTCGTCGGCGAGTTGACCCGCCACGACCTTCAGCGCGTAGGGAGCACCGGCCCCGAACCGGGCGGCGGCGTCCCGGACGAGTGCGGGGATCTCGACGTCCACGGCCTGGGGCTCCTTGAGGTCGGGGGAAGAGCGATGCGCTCCCACACGGTAGTGCGGTTTCAGATCCTGATCCGCCAGGATGCGGCCGGCCTGGGACGGCGAGATCGAGGCGAAGACCCTGCCCACCACCTGCGCGCCGATCGCGGCGTTGGCCCGCCCGTCGGCCGCAGCGAGAACGATCTTCGCCCGCAGCACCTGCCTCACCTGTGCGGTCGCGGAGGCTGCCGGCCGGTGCAGGCGCGCACGCACCGGCTCGGCGAGGTCCACCACAGCCGCCGTAAGAACCGCCTCGACTGCGCGGGGCACGGCATTTTCCTGGCGGCGTGGGCTCGTTGCCGTGGGGACTACGCGAGGGCTGCTGTGAGCGCGGAGTGCGGTGCGCGGCCCAGCAGTTGGCGCAGGTCACCACCGGTGCGGGACATGAACCCGGCCGCGATGGCGGAGTAGGTGCCCACCAGCATCGGTACCTGGAACGGCTTGGCGCCGGAAGCGGCGATACGGGTGCGGGCTTGGGCGAGGGTCTCCGGCTCGTAGGTGATGTGCGGGCCGTGCGCGCGGGCCAGATCGGCCCCGCCGATGGCCTGCTCACCGACGAGTTCATAGATGCGCCCCGCATGAGCGTGGGCCTCCACCGTCACACGTGCCGCGGCGTCGGCCAGATCCGCCCGTGCGACGGCGGCCAGTTGGCCCTCGCCGAGCGGGGCGGTGATCCGCCCGTCGCCCGAGGGTGCCGCGAGCGCGCCCAGCAACTCCGCGTACAGGCCATTGCGCAGGATCGTCCAGTTCATGGTGCTGTCCTGGAGCCCATGCTCGGTCCAGCGGTGTGGCAGCGCGTAGGGAAGGTGATCGCCGGCAGCGGTCAGGCTCGTATAGACGACATGGCTCACGCCTGCCTTCTCGGCGGCGGCGATGGCGGCGCCGTGCCGGGCAATGACGGTGTCGTCCTCGCCGTAGCCCGCGGAGATCAGCAGCAGCACCTCCACACCCTCGAAGCCTCCGACGAGAGTGCCGGGCTCGTCGAAATCGATGCGGCGGACCGGCAGCGGGGCCTTGAGCCGCTGAGGATCGCGGGTGCCGAGGACGGTGTCTCCGCGGTCGGCCAGCCGCTCGGCGATCAGCGTGCCCAGGGCGCCGGTGGCACCAGTAACCAGGATCATCAGGGTCTTCCCGTTCCGGTAGGTTCTCTTCGGTAACCGGGATCATCCTGCGGTTCCGCGCCAGGGAGCGTAAGGAGGCACTTCTATGTCAGTGGGGCACACAGAGGTAACCACCGACCCCGTGGTCAGTTGCGGCGACGAGCACGAGGACTGCGGGATCCGTGAGGTACTCGACCGGATCGGCGACAAATGGTCGGTCCTTGTCGTCGTCGAACTGGCCCAGGGCGTCCGCCGTTTCCGACAGCTGCAGCGCGCTGTCCCAGGTATCTCGCAGCGGATGCTGACCCTCACCGTCCGCCGCCTGGAACGCGACGGCCTGGTCACCCGGACCGTGCACCCGACGGTGCCCCCGCAGGTCGAGTACGAGCTCACGACGATGGGCCACAGTCTCACCCATCTGGTCAGAGCCCTCACGGACTGGTCGGCGGAACACCGCGACGCCATCGCTCAAGCACGCCAGGAATGGGATACCGAACATCCCGACTCCGGAATCCGCTGAACAGGTCGCTACGACGGATCGTGCGGGCGCTCCGCTCCAGGGCGGGCGTCGCCGACGGTGACCGGCTCCCGGCGCCTGCGGGTCATGTCCTGCGGGGTCGCCCGCAGCGCGAGGGCGCTGGGATAGATCGCCTGGAGCAGCGGACCCGTCATGGCGGTGGTCAGCACCGCCATGACCACCATCAGCGAGTACAACCGCTCGTCCAGGATGCCGAGTTGGCGGCCCACGCTGAGGATGATGAGTTCGGTGAGGCCGCGGGTGTTCATGAGGACGGCCAGCGCGGAGGCGATGCGCCGGTCAAGACCGTTGGCGTAGGCGCCCGTGTACGCGCCGACGAGCTTGCCGCCCACCGCCACCAGGAGGATCAGCGCCAACTGGCCGAGGTCGGACCAGCCGAGCCGGGACAGGTCCACCTGGAGGCCGGCGACCAGGAAGAACACCGGCAGCAGCAGCACGTTGTTCACGAGCCCGACCCGCTCGTGCAGATCGGCCCGCAGCCGCTCCGACCCCGAGCGCGGGACGACCGCCCCGAACAGGAACGCCCCGAAGATGAAGTGCAGCCCCATCCACTCGGTGGCGGCCCCCGACACCAGCAGCCCGGCAAACGCCGTGGCCAGCAGCACCGCGGTCGGCTGCCCGGTCACCCTCGGCCGCCGCAGCAGCCGGCCGAGCAGCCACCGTACGGGGTAGAGCATCAGCAGCAGATACGGCAGGAACAGCAACGCCCGCTCGGGGTGCCCGACCGGCGCGACGATGGCCACCACCACGGCCAGCAGCGACCAGGCCAGTACGTCGGCGAGGGCGGCGCAGCACAGCGCCAGCGCGCCGAGCGGGGTGTGGTCCAGGTTCCGGTCGGTGAGGATCCGGGCGAGCACCGGGAACGCGGTGATGGACATGGCGGCGCCCATGAAGAGGACGAAGCCCAGATGGTTGGGGCTGGGATGGTCACGCAGGAGACAGGTGCCGAGCGCCATCCCCAGGCCGCACGGCAGCAGCAGCGAGGCCAGCGACACGGAGGCGGCGATCCGGCCGGTGCCGCGCACCATGCCGCGGTCGAACTCCAGGCCGACCAGGAACATGAAGACGGCGACACCCACGTCGGCCGGCGCGGTCAGGAACGGCCGGATGTCGGTCGGCAGCAGCGCGCGCGAGACGGCGCCGTCGAACAGGGTGGGGCCGAGCAGGATGCCGGCCAGGATCTCGCCGATGACCGGGGGCTGCCCGAGTCTGCGCGCGAGCGCCCCGAACAGGGCCGCGGCGACGATGACGACGGCCAGTCCGGCCAGTAAAGCGGATGCTTGGGAGGAGGTCATGGCGCGGTGGACTCCTTGTGCCGAGGGTGCCGCGACGGGTGCCGGGGGTGTTCAGCAGATGGATGCGTTTCTCCGGCGCCATGTGCGGCACCGGGCGGTGCTTCATCCACACGTCCAGGAGCAGGTCGACGGTGGACGAGATCCGCATGGGTTTCCTCCCTGTTGCGGTCTGCGCGGTGGTGCGGTGGGTTGCGTGGCGCCTTTACATCGGCAGGATTCCGCGAGGGTCGAATCGGCTTTTGGCCCGTGCGAAATCGTGCCACCTCGGGCCGAAGTGACGGCGCCAGTCCTCCGACGACATCGGCACTGCGTTAAGGGGATAGGCGACCACGCCGACTTTCCGGGAGGACCGGGCGCACATGGAGGGCTTGGTGGCCCGCGCCTTCGCGGAGCCGGGCGACGACATGCCGGCGCGCTAGCACGGCGACGACCTCAACTCCCGTACGGCGGGTGCCCGCCGGGCCGTCGCGCTGTGCCCGGTTCGGTACTTCCTGGGGGACACCCCCAGAACAGACCGGAACTGCCGTGAGAACTTCGACGCGTCGGCGATTCCCTACCGCGCGGCGATGTCACTCACTTTCTCGTGCCTGTGCGAGGGGCCCGAGAGGAGGTCCTTCGTGCAGTGCTGAATCCGCAGATTGAGGTTTTCGTGCGTGACACCTCTCTCTTTTTCCTCGAACACCCTGTGTAATTTACGGACCGACAGGACTCGTCGCTGAACTGGTTCCTTGGGAATGCTGACCGACGGCCGTGAGGTCGCCCTGCTCGAACGGGCCGTCAGCGGGAGGGGCGTCCGTCGCCCGGTGCGCTCTCGGCCAGGCAGGCGTCGAGGAGTTCGCGGGTGTCGGGGCCGATGCCGTAGCGCTCCCCGCCGCCCTTGGCGAAGGCGGGCAGGGAGCGGAACGACGGTGGTCGCGATGTGCCGAGGATGTGTCGCTGCCGGCCGCGCAGCAGCTCGAAGTCGAGCGGCCCGCACCAGATCCAGAGCGGCGAGCAGGCCCTCCCCACGCGCGGTGTCGAAGGCACGTACGCTCTCCGCGGCGCCGTCCGGCGCCTCCTCCCACGGCGTGGCCGCACGCACCGCGAGCCGGCTCCGCGGATGGTCGGGCAGCGGTCCGGGGGCGGGCGGCCCTACGGCGTCGTCGGGCCGCAGGGATTCAGCGATCCGTTCCGCTATGTCGTCGAGCAGTACCCGGTCGGGTCCGGTCCAACTGTGGAACCGGCCGCCGACAGCCCCAGTGATCAGCCGCTGCGCCACCTCGGGGTCGACGTGCCGGCGAGCGAGGAACCAGGTGAGGACCTGATCGCAGTGCCCGTACAAGCCGCTGCCTCGAACCAACCCGCCGACTGCTACGGCCAGTTGCGCCACTCGCACAGCCCGGCGACCGCCCGGTCCGGGATCGCCTCCGGTGTGTCCACCGAGTGCGACGGACAGCACCGGCTCACCGCCGCCCACGGCCGTAGGAGCGGTTCGGGCCGGTCCGAGTGAGCGGATCTCCCGTGCCGCGGACTCGCTGTCGAAGGGATGGCGGGCGGGGTCCACCTCGTCCCGGCTCAGGGTCCCCGGGTTCAGGTCGGTCGGTACCGCGCAAGCCTGCACACCCGCCCGGCGTGCGCTCAACCGAACTGCCGTCGCGCGCGGTCCGTCAACGCGGCGTCGCCGACGGCTCGTTGGGGAGGGCGGCCCTCGGCGGTCGGTCGGCGGTCGCGCGCAGCGTGGGTTCGTTGCGCAGCCGTACGAAGGTGATGGCCAGGGCGACCGCCTGGACGGCGGCGCAGCACAGGACGGCCGTGCCGAGGTGGGCAGGCGGGGTGAGGGCGACGAGGATGCCGGCCACCGGGAACGGCAGCAGCAGGAGCAGCATGGTCAGGGAGAGCGTGGTGCCGAAGGCCGTGGCCGGGATGACCAGGGAACGGAGGGTGCGCAGTACGACGGTGAGGCCGCCGTCGCCCGCCATGAACAGCGCGACGAGGACCGTGTAGGCGGCGTAGGACGGGGCCTGTGGCAGGGCCAGGCAGGCCGCTGACGCGAACGTCGCGCACACCACCCCCACGCCCCACAGGTCGAGTCGGCTCAGCGCGAGCCGGCAGCAGGTGACCGCCAGCAGGGTCGCCGCCGCGGCGGCGGACCACAGGGTGCCGACATCGGCGGAGGAACGGCCGAAGTTCTCCACCACGATCACGGGGCTGGCCGACTGGAGCAGACCGAGCGCGAGATTGGAGCAGGCCAGCCCTGCCACCAGCCAGCGCAGGGAGGGCAGTCTGCGCAGCATGCGCAGCCCCGTCCGCAGACCGCCGGGTGTACGTTCGCCGTCCGGCCGCGCGGAGCGCAGCGGGGTGGGCGGGGTCTGCAGACCGAGCACGGCGGCCAGCAGGGACAGCGCGGTCAGACACCCGAGCATCCAGCCCGGCCCCACCAGCAGCAGGAAACCGGCGAGCAGGGGGCCGACGAGCATCGCGGTCTGGTCGATGCCGATGAGGACCGACTGCACTCCGTGGGGCCGGTGTTGGGCCCGCCGGGTGACGATCGCGCCCACGGCCTCGTTGGCCACGAAACTGAACTGGGTGAGCGTGCCGGTCACCGCGGCCAGCACCAGCACGGTCACCGTCTCCGCGGTGCCGCGCGGCAGCACGGCCAGCGTGACGGCCGCCCCGGCCAGCACCAGGGCCCGCAGCAGCGAGGCCAGGAAGCACACGATGGCCGCGCCGCGCCGGTCCACCACATTGCCGGCCAGTACGAACGCGGCGATCCGGGGCGTCCACTCCAGGGCGAACGCCAGGCCCGTCAGCGACGGGGACCGGGTGATGGCCAGGACGAGGAGCGGCATGGCGTACGTCGACATGGAGAACGCCAGGGCGTCACTGGTGCGGGGTGCGTAGATCCGTCGGAAGAGACTGCCGGACGGAACGGCTGCATGGCGACCGGCGGGCGGCCGGTCCTCGTGCAGGGTCATGGCCACGGAGCGGAGGGCTTTCGGTGAGGCGTGTCACGGAGGGGGAAACGGGCGGCCCCCGCTCACGGCGAAAGGAATTCGCGGAGGGCGGGGGGCAGGGTAAAACGCCTACAAGGAAGGGCAGTTGAGGCGTGGAATATATCGCAGCCGAGAGGTTCGGCATATCCCGCGCGCACATCTCCGCATGTTCTGCGCAAGGGATTCGAGGCATTCCCGCTGCCGATATCGGAAGTGTCCGCAGATTCGTGGCCCAGGGTCCGAGAGAGGGACCGTCGCGCCCATGTCTTCGTGGCTCTCCGGGTCTGGGCGAGTCCGGAGCGGAGCCTCCCCGTGGAGCACCTGTCAATACGGTGATGAAATCGGGGCGTGCGGGGCAGTGAGCAGGGGAGTAGCTCCGAGATTCCGTCCTGGACAGTGATTGCGTCACCTGTCAATATGGACACGTGGATGAGTTTGTCTTTGTGAGCGGCCGACTGTGTCTCGACCTGGCGGGCACCAGGCTGTGGCGCCGTAGCCTCCGTACCGAACTGCTGGGCTCTCCGGACGACTTGCGGCGCTGGATCGGCGAGGCGGATCTCGTGGACGATCCCGGTGTCGTGGACTCCCGAGCGCTGGAGCGGGTCCGTCGGCTGCGTGAGGCCGCCTACACGCTGGTCCGAAACTGGCCCCTGGGGGACAGCCCGGACAGCCCGGACAGTGCCGTCGAGGAAGCTCTCGCGGAGGTGAACGAAGCGGCTCGTCTTCCGCTGCCCAAGCACCAACTCGACCTGTCGGGGCGGGTGTCGCGCACCGGTGGGGTGGACGAGGTGCTCGGCGCGGTCGGCCGTGACGCCGTGGACCTGGTGGGTTCGCCCCAGTTCTCGCGGATGAAGGAGTGCGCCAACGACGAGTGCACGCGCCTGTTCGTGGACCTCTCCCGCTCCGGTGCCCGGCGCTGGTGCGGTATGGCGGAGTGCGGCAACAAGCACAAGGCGGCCAGCTACCGGCAGCGGAAGAAGGAGCGGTCCGGGGTGTGACCCGGCGTCAAGTGGCTCTCCTTCAGCGCGTTGTCGAGCGCGAGGGCGCGGGTGAGGCCGGTCAGGATGTCCTCCAGCACGGCGTGGGACGTGGCGAAGTTGAGCCGTAGATAGCCCTCGGCGCCGGGTCCGAAGGGGCTGCCGCCGTCCAGCAGGACACCACCTGTCTCCAAGACCCGTTCCACGGGCGGCTGTTCGAGCCCCAGCGGGCGGGCGTCGATCCAGGCCAGGTAGGTGGCCTCCGGCAAGTGGTGGCGTAGGTGCGGCAGTTGGGTGTGCAGTACCTGCTGAACCCGGCGACGGTTGCGGTCCAGGACGGTCAGCAGGTCACGCTGCCACGCGTCGCCGTCCCGCCACGCGGCCTCGGTGGCGACCACTCCGAGCGGGGACACCGTGCCGTACAGGTCCGGGGGTTGGGCGTCGCGCAGCGCGAGGAGCCGGTCCGGGCCGTAGTGCGTGACGGCGCAGCGGATCGCGGCCAGGTTGAACGACTTGGTGGCGGACGTCAGTGTCACGGTCCTGCGGGCCGCGTCGGGGGAGAGGCTCGCGAACGGGATGTGCCGGTGCGGGGCGTGGACCAGTTCGGCGTGGATCTCGTCGCTGACGACCAGCAGGTCGTGCCGCCGGGCGATGGCCGCGGTCTCCTCCAGCTCGGCGCGGGCCAGGACGTGGCCCGTCGGGTTGTGCGGGTTCACCAGCACCAGGACCTTGCAGCCCGACCGGGTGACCGCGGCGTCCAGGGCGGCGAGGTCCATGCGCCACCCCTCGTCCGTGTCCTCCATCGGGACCGGCACGGCGACGCGTCCCATGGTCGTCAACGTGGCAAGGAACGGCGGGTAGTTGGGGGTCTGGATCGCTACCGCGTCGCCCGGTCCCGTCGCCAGGTGGAGGACGAGTTGGAGGCACTGGATCAGGTCGGTCTGCTCGCGCACCCGGTCCGCGTGCGCCGTCCAGCCGTATCGGTCGCTCATCCGTCGGGCGAAGGCGGTGCGCAGCGGGCTGCCGTCGGGCCAGTCCGGGTAGCCGAGGTCGCGTCGCTCGACGGCGGCGCGCAGTGCGTCGGTCACGGCCGGCGGAACCGGGAAGTCCATGTCGGCCACCCACGCGGGCAGTACGTCCGGCGCCGGTCGGTGCCACTTCACACTGGAGCGGGCGCGCAGCTGGTCCCGGTCCAGGTCGTCGAAGCCGGGCAGCCGCAGTGTGCCGGCGCTCAGACGGGTGCTGACGTCGGCTTTCGCGTCGGCGTTCATGAGGAGGCTCCCTGCTTCAGCAGATCGCGGGTGATCTGTATCTGACCGTGGTGCTGGGCGAGTTCTTCGAGGACGTGCAGTTGCACACCCGCCACGCTCAGCGGGCGGTCCGGTCCCTCGAAGTCGGCGGGCGGTGTGTTGCGCGGCACCGACGTGGGGGTGACCGGAGCGAGGTCGGCCGCCAACTGCTCGTACAGCGCGTCGACTTGCTCGCGGAGGTCGCCGGCGCGCCCGGTGGCCGTGAACTCGGCGGCGCGATCGCGATCGACCTCGCGCCCCGCGACGACGTGGCCGGTCCAGTAGTCGGCGACCGCCGCGCAGTGGTACGTGATCGCGTAGACGGAGTTCGCGCCGGGCAGCGGCGGGCGGGTGTTCCCCAAGTCGTCGCCCAGCTCCTCCAGGACGCCGAGCATGCCGTCGAAGGCGCGCCGCAGGAAGTACAGGTACTCGTTCTGATCTTGCACGGCAGGGATTCCTCATCGGTCGGCCGTGTCACCGTTCTGTGTGGTGACGTCATCAGAGTGATGCACGGCTGCGTCACCTGTCAATGAGGTAACCGCTGCGAGAAATGTGCAGGCGGCGGCGAGGTAGGTGGAGTTTTCGGGGTCGACAACATGGGTCTGCTCACCTCATTGACGGGTGATTTACGCGGACGTCACGGCCTCAGAGGCCAAAGCCCTCGGCGAGGCTCTCGATGTGGGCGGCCAGCAGGTTGTCGCCCCGGTGTCCCATGCCGGCGAACTGCAGGGCCATTTCGAGGCTGACCGTTCCGTGCAGGGTGGACCAGGCCATCACCGTGCCCGCGAGCGCGATCCCCATGGCCCCGTGCTCGATTCGGGGCCCGGTGTGGACCGTGACCCAGTTCCGGACGGTCGGCTCGCGGCCTGCCCACGCGGTCATCTCCTTGACGAGGGGCGTCACGGCGGCGCCCGGCTCGGCACCGGCGAAGATGCCGAGGGAGGGGCCGAGGAGGGGGCCGAGCACGGCGCGGGCTCCGCCCGAGGTGCCCGGTGCGGCGGTGTGGCCCGGGAGCGGCGCGCCCTGGATGAGCTGGTGGAGGTGCGGCCGGCGCATCGCCCAGGACCGGTAGGCAAGGGCGAGGCGGTGCAGCCAGGCCCTCGGTTCGGCCGGCGTGCTCGGGGCGGTGCCCGCGTCGTCGATGGCGTGGGCGATGTCGAGATAGGCGTCCGTGACCAGGGCGTCGACCAGTGCGTCACGGCTGCCGTAGTACCGGTAGAGGGCCGGTCCGGACAGTCCGAGCGCCTTGGCGATGCGGGTGAGGCTGAATCCGGACGATCCGCCGGACGCGAGTTGGCGCAGCGCGAGTTCCTTGATCTCCGAGCGTGTCTGTTCCCTGAAGCGCTCCCGGGGTGTGGGGGTGCGTGCCGTCACGGTGACCTCCTCTGCCGGTCATGACCGAAGAGCGCTACTGTATACCTCGTTAGTTATTGTGTGTAGCGAACATTAGCGACGATCCCAGGAGGATGGGGCATGGCAACCCAGGCGCGCAGTCCGCGGGAGCGGTACCGGGAGCAGACCCGCTCGGAGATCAAGGAAGTGGCCGTACGCCAGCTCGCCGCCGGTGGTGTCGAGAGCGTGGCCCTGCTGCGGATCGCCAAGGAGATCGGGATGTCGGGCCCGGCGCTCTACCGGTACTACGCCAGCCGGGACGACCTGCTCGCCGAGCTGGTGCTCGACGCCTACACGGATGCCGCCGAGGCCGTCCACGCGGTGGACATCGAAGGCGGCGGACGTGTGGCGCTGCATGCCCTGACCAGGGCCTACCGGGCGTGGGCGGTGACCAATCCGCATCTCTACCTGCTCGTCCAGGGCACCCCGGTGGCGGGCTTCACCACTCCGCCCGAGACCGTGCTGCGGGCGCGGTCCGTCCTCGGGCCGTTCCTGCCGGTCTTCGTGGAGGGCCGGCCGCTGGCCGGTCTCGACCCGCTGCTGGCGGAGTTCCAGGTCTGGCTGCGCGAGGAGCCGGACGTGACGGCATGGGTTGCGCAGTGGACGGGCCGGGACCCCGCCGACCCGGCGGCGGCCGTCGCGCTGACCGGCGCGATCATGGCCTGGCCGCAGATCCACGGCACTGTGGGCCTGGAGACCGCGGGCCAGTTCACCGGCATGGGACACAACCCCGCCACCCTGCTCGACGTACAGGCGACGATCCTGGCGGACGCCTTCCAGCTCCGCTGACACCCTCGCCCTCGCGGGCGCGCAGCACCACTGACCAGCGCTTTCGAGCCCTGTCGGCCATCGCCGGCAGGGCTCTTTCATGTTCCGTCCCGGGTCGCACCCGGAGGTGTCTTGCTAGATGCACTCGTGACAGTTACGCTATATAACAGCAGCGTCGAAGTATCGCGCAGCGACTCGTGTGCGCCGCGCCATGCCATCCCCGCCTCAAGGAGGAGCCCACCGTGATCGAAGCAATCGGACTCACCAAACGCTACGGAGAGAAGGCCGCCGTGAACGACCTGTCCTTCACCGTGCGCGCCGGGCAGGTCACTGGCTTCCTGGGCCCCAACGGCGCCGGAAAGTCGACCACTCTGCGCATGCTGCTCGGCCTGGACCGCCCGACGTCCGGCACCGCGCTCATCGACGGCCGGCCCTACGCCTCACTGACCCGGCCCCTGCACACGGTCGGCGCACTGCTGGACGCCGCCGCCTTCCACCCCGGCCGCTCGGCACGTAGCCACCTGCGGGCCATCGCCCTCTCGAACGGCATCGGCGCCGCCCGCGTGGACGCCGTCCTCGACGAGGTCGGACTGTCGAGCGTCGCCGGACGCCGGGCGGGCGGCTTCTCCCTCGGTATGAAGCAGCGGCTCGGTATCGCCGCCGCCCTCCTCGGTGACCCCCAACTGCTCATCTTCGACGAACCGGTGAACGGCCTCGACCCCGAGGGCGTCCACTGGATCCGCACCCTCATGCGGGACCTCGCCGCGCAGGGCCGTACGGTCTTCGTCTCCTCGCACCTGATGAGCGAGATGCAGTACACCGCCGACCACCTGGTCATCGTCGGCCGCGGCAGGCTCATCGCCGACAAGCCCCTCGCCGATCTCATCGACTCCGCCGCCGGCACCCATCTGACGATCCGCACCCTCCCCGCACGCCGCGGCGAACTGGCCGCCGCCCTGGAAGCCCTCGACGCCCGGGTCGAGACGCGCGCCGACGACGCGCTCGCCGTCCGCGGGACAACTCCCCAGGAGGCGGGCATGCTCGCCCACCACCGCGGTATCCCCCTCACCGAACTGTCCATCCAGCGCTCGACGTTGGAGGACGCGTACATGGCCCTCACCGACGACGCCGTCGAGTACCGGGCGAAGGAGGCAGTGTGATGCGTGACGTGATCGCCTCGGAGTGGCTCAAACTCCGCTCGGTACGCTCGACCTGGTGGGCGCTGGGCGCCGCCTTCGTCCTCATGCCGCTGACCGGCCTGCTCATCGGCATGAACACGAGCTCCGACCAACTCGGCAACCCGTCGTATGACGCCCTCGACACCCTGACGGGCACGGCCATCGTACAGTTCGCCTTCGGCGTCCTCGGTGTGCTGGCCATCTCTCCCGAATACGGCACCGGCCTCATCCGGACGACCTTCGCCGCGGTGCCGTCGCGCAGCCGCGTGATCGCGGTCAAGGCGGGCCTGCTCGCAGTGGTGTTCGCGGTCGCGGGCACGGTGATCTCGCTGGTCACGTTCCTCGTCGGACAGGCCGCTCTCCCCGGGGGCCTTGGCGTCTCGCTGGGCGACCCGGGCGTCCTGCGGGCCGTGTTCGGAGCCGCCTTCTACATGGTGTTCATCGGGATGTTCGGCTTCGCGCTCGGCGCGTTGATCCGGCACACGCAGGGCGCCCTGTCCGTACTGATGGCGGTGGTCTTCGTGATCATGGGCATCCTGCCGTCCCTGGTACCGCAGTCCCTCCAGGACAGCGTCGCCGCCTACTCGTTCACCGGAGTCGGCCGCTCCCTGATCGTGGTCAAACACGTCGACGGCGTCACCACTCCGCTCACCGCGCTGGTGCTGTGCCTGGTGTACGCGGCCGTCGTCCTCGTCCCCGCGTTCATCCTCACCAACCGACGCGACCCCTGAGATCCCTCAACTCACGTCCCCTGTACAGCCCTTCACGGAGGCCACCATGTCCCACACCGGCACGCCCGCCACCCACCGCACCCAGCCGTCCGCCCTGCGCGTCGTCCTCAACAACCGTCTGTCGTACGTCAGTTTCGGCCTCGCCTGGCTGCTCGGCCACGGCGTGAACGCCCTCACCCACGGCGACGACCCCGTCCTCGACCTGCCGTCCGCGATACCGGCGTCGCTGCTCGTCGTGGGCCTACTCGCGGGAGTCGTCGTCACCAGTGTCGTAACTGCCAAGTCGCTGCGCGGAGTTCGCGGCCCCGACGCCATGGTCGGGAACCTGCTCGCCGCGTCCTGGCCGATCGGCTTCGGCGCCCTGTTCCTCCTCATCACCGCGCTGAGCTCGGCCCTCGACGAGCAGAAGGTCCACACGCTCATGTGGCCCACCGCGTCCGGGCTCGTCGTGGGACTCCTCTACCTAGCCGGGGGCGCCGTCTACCGCGACCGTCTCCAGTACGTACTCGGCACCTGGCTCGCCCTCACCTCCTCCGCCGCGCTCTTCCTCCACGGTGCGCCCCTGTACTGGGCGCTCGCCCTCGCGGGCGGCGGCAGCTACCTCGTGGCAGCCGCCCTCGAACCCCGCCGCCACGCCAAGGCCCTCCTCGCCAGCGCCAGTTGAGGCGGCGCCTGCGGACGGCGGTCACCGACACCACATCGGTGGCCGCCGCTCCGTGTTGTCCTAGTGGCCGTGCCCGGACTTCCTCACCTTGCGGGAGACCGTGAAGCGGTCCACCTCCGCGCCGGTCGCGGCCAGCGCCCGCACCGTGAGGGTCGTCGTACGGCCCGGTGCGGCGGGGGCGACGTCGACGCGGATGAACGAGTAGCCGGTGTAGCGGACCCGGGACCAGTCGACGTTCTCGGTGACCTTGCCGTCCTTGCCCGTCCAGTACGTCGGCACCGAGTCGATCGCGTCCTCGTGCTCCTCGTAGCTGTCGGCCACCGGGAAGCTGTACACGCTCTCGCCGCCCGCGCCCGCCGTCACGTACACCACACCGCCATTGGCCGGCTCATGGGTGCCGCCGATCGGCAGGGTCCGTACGGCCTTGTCCTGGACGACCGGGTCGGTGCGCTCGTAGACGTGGTTGTGGCCGTTGACCACGAGATCCACCTGGTGCTTCTCGTACAGCGGCACCCACTGCTCGCGCACCCCGCCCTCGGAGGCGTGCGAGCTGGTCGTCGAGAACGCGCAGTGGTGGTGGAAGACCACGATGAAGTCGACGTCCGTGCGGGCGCGGAGCTCGGTGAGCCGCTTGTCGAGCCATGCGGTCTGCTTGCCGCCGGTGTAGTCGATGTTGGCGGGGATCTCGTACGACACGTCGTTCGCGTCGACCGACACCACACCCACGTTGCCGTGGACGAAGGAGTAGACACCGGGAGCTGACGTAGTGTCAAAACCGTTGCCGGGCAAGGTGAAACGGGCCTCGTTGCCGCCGTACCCGTTGGGGGAGTACCAGGACTCCATGTCGTGGTTGCCGAACGCCACCATCCACGGCACCCGGCTGGAGAGCGGCTCGATCTGCGCCAGGAACGAATCCCACTGCCGGGCGTCGTAGCTGCCCGCGTCCCCGGGCAGCCCGTGGCCGGTCTCCTCGGCGTAGCAGATGTCGCCCGCGTGCAGGTGGAACGCCGGATTCTGCGCCTGGACAAGGGAGTTGAGCCCGATCGACGTGTAACTCGGGTTCTGGTCACCGAAGGCGGTGAAGGTGAAGGGCCGGGTGCTGTGTGTCCGGGGAGCGGTGGTGAAGGAGTAGACGGTGTGCGCGGCACCCGCGTCCGCCGGGTCGAAGCCGTCGTGGCCGACGCCGTAGTAGTACGTCGTGTCGGGGCTCAGGTTGTCCAGCGCCGCGTGCACGTAGTACTGGTCGATGTCGGCGCTCTTGCCGATCCCGGCGGGCGTGAACAGGTCGCGCACCTCCGCCGGTATGCGGTGGCTCAGGTCGAGGGGACTTCGGCCGATCCGCAGGAACGGCTTGTTCACCGGCAGCGGCACCTGCCACGACACCCGCATCTGCGTCCGCGGATCGGCGCCGTAGGCGAGGTGCCGGCCGAACGGTGCCACCAGCGAACCGTGCACGGTGGACGTCGTGGACGCCGGCACCAACGTGGGCGTCGTCGCCGCCGCGACCCCGCCTCCGCCCGCGAGGGCGACCCCGGAAGCGGCGACCGCGCCACCGCGCAGCAGGCCGCGACGGGAGAAGGCGCGGCGGAGGTACTCGTGTTGCTCGGGCATGCTCAGGGTGTCGGCGAGCCGGTCGGGAAGGCCCATGCGAGGAGTGTTCATGGGCGCGACGCTGGCAGCGCCGGTTGAACGACCGATTGCCGCCTGCCCATGGACTGGCCATATCCCGCCCATCGCCTGGCTCGTTTCCTATGCCCGGGATGTCCCCGGCGGCTGCGTGAAGTGGTGGGCGCCGGCCAGGACGAGCACCGCCAGCGCGGCCGGTGCCGCGTAGGCGAGCCGGAACTCGCCGGTGGAGCCGAGGAGTCCGCTCACCGCGCCACCGGTGACGACACCCGTGTAGTTGAAGAGGTTCAGGCGGGCCAGGACCGTTTCCGAGGCGGCCGGGCGCAGCCGGGCGGCGGAGGCCAGACACAGCGGGGCCAGTACCGACGCCCCCAGACCCACCAGCCCGGCCGCGAGCACGGCGAACGGCCAGCCCGGAGCCACGGCCATGCCCGCCAGAGC
>NZ_JAWOAI010000143.1:0-20214 GCF_033194735.1 Streptomyces sp. W16 | reverse complement strand
CTGCGCGCCACGCTGGAGGGCGCGGTCGTCGCACGCCTCACCGCTCATGGCGCGCCCCGCACGATCCGTGAGGGCTCCATGCGGGCCGCACTCCTGTGGCTTCGCGGCTGCGCCGAACCGGGGACCGCCCGCCGGGCGAAGGCCGCGTGGAGCCAGCTCTGCCTCGGCTGCCACTACCACCAGTACGAGATCGGCCCCACGGAGGACCAGGTACGCGTGTGGCGCACCGAAGTCGCCGCGATCGTCGCGCTGTTGGCCCGCTGATCACGACGCGGCCGACGCCACCGTTGGCCGGGCAACAAGGGAGGCGGGCCCCGATCCGCTGCGGCGCGAGGCCGCCGCCAGGAGAACAAGCACATGAGAACGACACCACGAGGGCGGTTATCGCCACCGCGCACAAGGAGCGGCACCATGGCAACCCGTACGTCCAAGCGCACCCTTTACCGGCTCAGGGGCGTCACGCCCACCGTCGACGCGATGTTCGACGCCCTGGACCCGAACCAACTGGAGCGGGTCCAGGCAGATTTCGACTTCCCCGAGAACCTCGGTGCACCGGCGGTCCTGGTCACCGGCAGCTTCGAGCAGCCCGTCGCGAGCTGGTGCGACGAGATCTTCCGTACGACGGGCATCGAGGTGTCGCGGCCGGTCAACCGCTCGGCCGGGCTGCTGATGCTCGCCGTCGACGGCGAGGTGTACGCCATCGGCTATGACCAAGGCTTCCGTCTGGTCCCTGACCGGCTCAAGGACCACCGTTTCGGGCTGAGCTTCGCGTCCCGCCGGGTGGACCCCGCGAAGATCCGAGACCTGGTGTCGCACACCCCGGGCGGAGGGCGCACCGACATCACCCTGATCCCGGGCGGCGCCTCGGTGTGGAGCCTGGGCATCGTCGAGCACGCCCAGATCGTGCGCCGCCTCGGCGGCCATCTCGACGACATGCTGCTCACCATCTCCCGTGACAACCCGGCCAGGATCTCCAGCGCCGAGGGAGGTGCTGGCCTGCGCTTGCGGCTCGGCGTGGAAGGCGCGGACCTCATCGCCGACATCCGCGCGATCGCGCGCGTGCTCCGCGAGGAGAAGGCGAGCCCGGAGCTGGAGTTCGTCGAGCACGTCGTACCCGTAGACGATCCCGGCCTCCTCACCCGCCTGGAAGCCGTCCTCGACGATCTCCTGGGCAATGAGCCCGGTGGAAGCATCAGTGCCGCCGTTCCCGCCGATCACTGGGACGACTACACGGCCACACGGGCGTTCAGGGCCAGGATCAAGAGCGACGAGGTGGGCCGCGCGACCGACGACTTCGACCTCGAATACGTCCTCTGCCGGGCCCGCGTCCAGCAGGCCGGCAGCCGTGTGACCGCACTCCGGGAGGGAACTGTCACCCTTTATCGGCATAGTCGCACCGACCGGGCCGACGAAATCTGGACGTCCAGCGCACTCCGGTGGATCGAGGCGGAGGTTTCCCTCGACTCCCACCGGTTCTTCCTGATGGACGAGGACTGGTACGAGATCGACCAGCAGTACCTGAAGACGATCCGCTCGCACGCCGAGCGGCTGATCACCGACTCCCCGTCCGTCGACCTGCCCCCGTGGGTCCTCGGCGAGATGGAACGCACCTACAACGCGTCCGTCCCGGACCAGCGGCCCGGGTACGCCTGCTTCGACCGCGACAACGTCCAGACCGCGCTGCACCGCGGGAACGGCGTGGAGATCTGCGATCTGCTGAGCCCGGACAACGCCTTGATCATGGTGAAGCGGGCTAAGGGATCCGACGCGCTGAGCCATCTCTTCAGCCAGGCGCTCGTCGCCGTACAGACTCTGCGGAACTCCCCCGAGGGGAGGGAACGGTTCGCCGAGAAGGTGCTCGCGGCCCGGAAGGGGCGCGGCCTGCCGGAAGGCTTCCGGCCTTCGAAGGTCGTCTTCGCGATCCTGCTGAAGGACGGGGCCGATCTCACCGCCGATACACTGTTCCCGTTCTCTCAGGTCACCTTGGTGCAGACGGCAAGAACGCTCGAAGCGTGGGGTGTTCAGGTCGAGGTCGTCGGTATCTCCTCCACTCCACCGGCCGTCGTCCCAACTGGGATCCGGTGGTTGGTGGCGTAGCCGCCGCGCACCGCGACATTGCATCGGTTTGTCTCAAGGCCACGTGGTGTGCGAAGGAGACGTCGGCTGGCTGACAGGCGCTCCCGGGCTGATCGCGGTAGTGCGGTCGGTCAAGCAGTTCCCGACGTACGTGTTGTCCCGCAGTGGCGAAGGCTTCGCCTTCTGCCGCGCGCTGCCCGAGCGCGCCGGGGTCGTCGCCATTCCGAACGCCGTCTTCTACGACCACTGGGAGGCCGGGGCGCCGTTCGTGCGGTTCGCGTTCTGCAAGAGGGTGGGTGTGCTGGAGGAAGCGGTGGGCCGGCTGAAGTCGCTGGCGGGCTGAGCTGCGGAAGGGGCGACGCGCTGAGCCCCCGCTCCGGCCGGGAGGGCATGATCGAGGGGTGATCAGTGAACTCGGGCGGTCCGGCGTGGTGAAGTACGTCCTGTTCGACGTCGACGGCACGTTGATCGACGCCGTGGCCAACCAGCGCCTGGTGTGGCGGACTTGGGCGGAGCGGTACGGGCTGGACCCCGACGAGGTCCACCAAGTGGCCCTGCGGACAAGGCCGATGGAGACCTTCGCGCGGGTCGCTCCGGACCGGGATCCCCAGGAGTGCCTGGCCGCTCTGCACGAGCTGGAGGACGACGACGTCCGCTCCGGCGTCTATTCGGCCTACGACGGCGCCTCGGAACTGCTGAGCGCCCTGCACCCCGGGGCCTGGGCCCTGGTGACCTCCAACTACGAGCACCGGGTGCGCGGGCGCTTCGCGCGGACCGGGCTGCCGGTGCCGGAGGTACTGGTGGACGCTGCCGCCGTCGAGGAGGGCAAGCCGTCGCCGGTGCCGTATCTGCGGGCCGCGGCGCGGCTCGGCGCCGCGCCGGAGGACTGTCTCGTCGTCGAGGACGCCCCGTCCGGAGTGCGGTCCGGGCTGCGCGCCGGAATGACGGTGTGGGGCGTGAACAGCCCCGTGGCGGTGGACGGCGTGCACCGCCACTTCGGCAGCCTGCGCGCGGCGGTCCGCGACATCCTCGCCTTCGCCTCCGGCAGCCCGTCATCCGGCTCAGGAGAGCCGGAGGTCTATCCAGGGGATGTTCTCCCCGGGCAGTAGATACCGCTCGGTCTCGACGAAGCCGTGCCTCAGCGCGAACCTGAGCCCGTCCTCGTTGGAGGACAGGACGACGGTCTCGATCACTTCGGCGCCCAGCTCACGGGCACGGTCGAGCCCGCGGGCGTAGAGCTCCTGGCCGAACCCCCGCCCGCGGTGAGGCGCGAGCACGCGGGCGATGACGGTGGCCGTCAGCGTTTCGTCCGTCGGCGGGCGGACCGTGCTGCAGCCCACGAGTTCGCCGTCTCCATCGTTGAGGTAGGCGATCTCCAGGTGGTGGCGCTGGGCGCGTTCCCGTACGTCGTCCAGAGAGAGGGTGTGGGTAGCGATGATCACGTTGTGGACGTGCTGCCAGTCTTTCAACGTGGCGTCGTCGTCCGGCTGCTGAAAGCGAAGGCCAGGCATCCCGGCAGCGAACCCGAAGACCTCATGGACGTCAACTCAGTTGATCACCCGCATCTCCATCCGCGACGGCGAGAGCCCGGTCCCCGCACGCGACGGTGTTGTTCGCGTACCGGGCCGGGCTCTCGCTCACACAGGCAATACGGGTAATACAGGCAATCCAGGCAATACGGGACCGAGGACTACTCCTCGTCGTCCTCCGGCTTCTCCGTGGCCTCGTCGACTTCCTCGGTGAGGCCGAGCTGCTCGACGAGCCAGCGGTCGAACTCGATGGCGGCGCGTACCCAGCTGACCGTCGAGGAGACGAAGTGGTTCAGGTCGACGCCGGTGCCG
The DNA here is from genome assembly GCF_033194735.1 of Streptomyces sp. W16. Classification (NCBI taxonomy): domain Bacteria; kingdom Bacillati; phylum Actinomycetota; class Actinomycetes; order Kitasatosporales; family Streptomycetaceae; genus Streptomyces; species Streptomyces sp. W16. The sequence goes on along the minus strand of NZ_JAWOAI010000143.1, from coordinate 16,297 downwards.
ATCAGCATCTGCGCCTCGCCGATCAGACGGACGGTGCCGTCGTCGTGCGTGTGGCTGTAGACCTTGGGCCACAGGGTGCGGCGGTTCCAGTCGTCGATGGACTCCAGCAGCTGCGGCTTGGAGTCGATCTCGTGGGGACGGTCGTAGAACGTCCGCACCGAGAAGACGAGCTGGTCGTCCTCGCCGCGGAACATGAAGTACGTACGGAACTGCTCCCACGGCGCCGCGAGGTCACCCTCGTCGTCGACGACATACTTCAGCTCCATCTGGTCGAGGAGCTGCTTCACGAGGTCCTGATCCGGGACGACGGGGCCCGCCGGTCCTTGCTGCGGCTCGGGCTGGCCCCCGAAGTTCGGAATCGAGGACGGGTCGATGCTCACCGTGTATTTCCCTTCGTACGGATTCCGCCATCCTCCCCCATCCGGGGAGGGGCGTGGCAACCCCTGCCGGGACTGTCGACCGTGGGCCGACCTGATCCGGTCGGCCCACGGTCCTACGGTGCCACCTACAGCGTCTTCCCCGTCGCCGGCCCCACGATCAGCCCGTCCCCGAACGCGTCCACCCGTACCGTGTCGCCGTCCTTGACCTCGCCCGCCAGGATCTCCTTGGCGAGGCGGTCGCCGATCGCGGTCTGGACGAGCCGTCGCAGGGGTCGCGCGCCGTACGCCGGGTCGTTGCCGTTGTCCGCGAGCCAGGTCAGGGCCTCGTCGGTGATCTCCAGGGTCAGGCGGCGTTCCGCGAGGCGCTTGGCCAGGCGGCCGATCTGAAGCGCCGCGATACGGCCCAGTTCCTCCCTGTTCAGGGCGGAGAAGACCACCAGGTCGTCCAGCCGGTTCAGGAACTCCGGCTTGAAGGAGGACCGGACCACCTGCAGGACCTGTGCCTTCTTCTCGTCCTCACCCGTGACCGGGTCGATCAGGAAGTTGCTGCCGAGGTTGGACGTGAGGATCAGGATCGTGTTGCGGAAGTCGACCGTGCGGCCCTGGCCGTCGGTGAGGCGGCCGTCGTCCAGCACCTGGAGCAGGACGTCGAACACCTCCGGGTGCGCCTTCTCGACCTCGTCCAGCAGGATCACCGAGTACGGGCGCCTGCGCACCGCCTCCGTGAGCTGGCCGCCCTCCTCGTAGCCGACGTAGCCGGGAGGCGCACCGAGCAGCCGGGCCACGCTGTGCTTCTCGCCGTACTCCGACATGTCGATGCGGACCATGGCCCGTTCGTCGTCGAAGAGGAAGTCGGCGAGGGCCTTCGCCAGCTCCGTCTTGCCCACGCCCGTCGGGCCGAGGAAGAGGAAGGAGCCGGTGGGGCGGTCCGGGTCCGCGATGCCGGCGCGGGTGCGCCGTACCGCGTCGGAGACCGCCTGTACGGCCTCCTGCTGGCCGATGAGCCGGCGGCCCAACTCCTCCTCCATGCGCAGGAGTTTCTGGGTCTCGCCCTCCAGGAGGCGGCCTGCGGGGATGCCGGTCCAGGAACCCACCACGTCCGCGATGTCGTCGGGGCCGACCTCCTCCTTCACCATCGTGTCCTTGGAGGCTTCTTCCTCGGCCTCCGAGGCTTCCTCCAAGTCCCGTTCCAGGGAGGGGATCTCGCCGTAGAGCAGCTTGGACGCGGTGTCGAAGTCGCCGTCGCGCTGGGCGCGTTCGGCCTGGCCGCGGAGTTCGTCGAGCTTCTCCTTCAGCTCGCCGACCATGTTCAGGGACTGTTTCTCCTTCTCCCAGCGGGCGTTGAGGCCGCGCAGTTCCTCCTCGCGGTCGGCGAGGTCGCGGCGCAGCTTCTCCAGGCGTTCGATGGAAGCCGCGTCCGTCTCCTTGTCGAGTGCCAGCTCCTCCATCTTCAACCGGTCGACGGAGCGCTGGAGTTCGTCGATCTCGACGGGGGACGAGTCGATCTCCATGCGGAGGCGGGAGGCCGCCTCGTCGACGAGGTCGATCGCCTTGTCGGGGAGGAAGCGGGAGGTGATGTAGCGGTCGGAGAGGGTGGCGGCGGCGACCAGTGCGCTGTCCGCGATGACGACCTTGTGGTGTGCCTCGTAGCGGCCCTTCAGGCCGCGCAGGATCGCGATCGTGTCCTCGACGCTCGGCTCCGCGACCAGCACCTGCTGGAAGCGGCGCTCCAGCGCCGGGTCCTTCTCGATGCGCTCGCGGTACTCGTCCAGGGTCGTCGCGCCGACCATGCGGAGTTCGCCGCGGGCGAGCATCGGCTTCAGCATGTTGCCTGCGTCCATCGAGGAGTCGCCGCCGGCGCCCGCGCCCACGACGGTGTGCAGCTCGTCGATGAAGGTGATGACCTGGCCGTCGGAGTCCTTGATCTCGGCGAGGACGGTCTTGAGCCGCTCCTCGAACTCGCCCCGGTACTTCGCGCCCGCGACCATCGCGCCGAGGTCGAGGGAGACCAGCCGCTTGTTCTTGAGGGACTCCGGCACGTCCCCCTTGACGATCCGCTGTGCCAGCCCCTCGACGACGGCGGTCTTGCCGACGCCGGGCTCGCCGATGAGGACGGGGTTGTTCTTGGTGCGGCGGGACAGCACCTGGACGACCCGCCGGATCTCCTGGTCCCGCCCGATGACGGGGTCGAGCTTGCCCTCGCGCGCGGCGGCCGTGAAGTCCGTACCGAACTTCTCCAGCGCCTTGTACTGCCCCTCGGGGTCGGGTGTGGTCACCCGGCGCCCTCCCCTGCTCTTCTGGAACGCGTCCAGCAGCTTCTTCGCACTGGCCCCCTGCTGGGAGAGTACGTCCCCGGCCGCACCGCCCTTCGCGGCGATCCCGATCAGCAGGTGCTCGGTCGAGAGGTACTCGTCGCCGAGCTCCTTCGCGCGCTCGTCGGCGTCCGCGAGCACCGCGAGCAGCTCACGGCTGGGCTGCGGGGGCGCGACGGTCGACCCGGTCACGCTGGGCAGCGAACCGAGCACCCGCTCGGCCCCGGACCGTACGGCGGCCTGGTCGGCTTCGACGGCGGCCAGCAGGTCGGTGATGTTCTCGTTGTCCTCCCCCGCGAGCAGCGAGAGAAGCAGGTGCGCCGGGGTCAGATCGGCGTGCCCCCCGGTGACGGCGCGGCTGCTGGCCGCGTTGATCGCTTCCCGGCTCCTGTTGGTCAGCTCGGCGTCCACGTTCCGGTACTCCTCCTCCTACGGCCTTCGTGCACGGACTGACTCGGCCAACGTGCACAAAGTTGAGTCTATTCCACTCAAGGCAGTGGCGGGGAGGATCGGGGGACTAAGTTCCGGGACCATGGCCTCACATCCGGTCGACCCGGGCGATCCCGACCCGTCGTACCTCACCTTCTGGCAGGAACGACACCTGTGCACCCTCACGACCCCGCGCCCCGACGGCGGCCCGCATGTGGTTCCTGTCGGAGTGACATACGACCCCGGGGCGCGGCTGGCTCGGGTCATCGCGAACAAGTCGAGCAGGAAGGTGGCGAACGTGCTGGCCGCCGGCCCGCCCGGGGCTCGGGTCGCCGTGTGCCAGGTGGACGGGCGGCGCTGGGCGACGCTGGAGGGCCGGGCCTTCGTACGCACCGAGCCCGACCGGGTCGCGGAGGCGGAGCGCCGGTACGCCGGGCGCTACGGGCGGACGCCGTCGCCGAACCCGTCCCGGGTGGTGATCGAGATCGAGCTGACGCGGGCACTGGGGAAGGGCTGAAGCGATCACTTCAGGCCACTGCGGCCGGGTCCATACCCTGATATTTCGCCCAAACTGCAGCGGCGTCACCGTGTTCAGGTCACGGTGACGCCGCTGCGGGGGGAAGCACCTGAGCGATCTTGTTACGACGGGGGAATCGCGTCAGGCACTGCGGGGGGTGGCTGAGATGGTCTGGACGTCGGGGGCATCCGTTTCCATCAGCCGGTGGTCTCGCTGGTCAAGATTCACAAAGATCATTCCGTACCGGATGGCACATCGCACGGGCTGCGGCGCCCCCCGGGGCCGTCGCAGACACCGGTACGCCCGTACGTCCTCGTCCTCGTCGCGCGTCACTACCACCGGCTCGCCGAACACCGTCACCATGAGCGAGTCACCGCTGTGGGGGATGGCGGTGGCCAGATCGATGAAGTGCCAGCCGGAGCGGTAGGCCGTGGCCATTTCGCGTCGGAAGGACCGGTCGTCAGGAGGTGTCGTCATGTCAAGACCATTGGGTGTCGCCAGGCAGGGCCACGACGAGGACGTCATCACTGACGGCTCCGTCGGCCCGCACCGACGACCACTGGGTGTCTCCGGCTCGCGTGTCGCTCTTCGCACCAGAGAGGCCACTCAGCGTTCCGAAGGCCACAACGGCGGAGAAGGCGGCGACAAGCACCGAGCGAAGCATTCTCTTACGCATAGTTGGCTTCGTCCTCACTTGAAGGTCCCCTCTTCCCCCGTCTGATAAGACGATGGCTCATTCAGGCACGTCATGACCACACAATGAGTGCATCATGTTCCTGCATGTTCAGGACCCTGGGGGGTGGAGATTTGACGACAAATCCGACAGAAGCGACACATCCCCACACGATCGCTGAACTGTGTGAGGAGGGAAGGCGGGTATATGCCAACGCCTTGCGCACAGGACGCGTCGCCCGCGCGGACGTGGAGGCAGCTCCCTGTCTGATGGAGTTCGCCCTCCTGCACGCCGATCCCGACGACGAGAACTGGCTCCGGCCGGTGCCCCCCTCGGTGGCACTGTCCCTGCGGCTCAACCCGCTCGAACGCGAGATCTCCGAGCGCAGACGCACCTCCATGGAGCTGGCCGAGATCTTCGAGCCGTTCATGATGCTCACCGCCCAGGGCTCCTCGCCCGAGCACTCGATCACCGTGCTGGAGGGCCTCGACCGCATCAACGGCGCCCTCGACCTGGCCACCGACCAGTGCCGCAACGAAGTACTGACGGTCCAGCCGAGCGTCCGCCACCCCGAACGCCGGATCATGGAAGGCCTGGAACGCGACAAGACCCTCACCGACCGCGGCGTGCGGATCCGGACCCTGTACCAGCACACCGCCCGGTACATCCCGGAGCGGCTGGCCTACGTGGACCAGTTCGCCAACGGCAAGGTGGAGTACCGCACCATCGACGAGCTGGTCGAGCGCCTCGTCATCTGTGACGAGACAGTCGCCTTCATCCCCATCCGCGACGACCGGCAGGTCGCCCTGGAGCTGCGCCACCCCGGCCTCGTGAGCTACCTGATCAAGGTCTTCGAGTTCATGTGGAGCCGCGCGGTCCCGCTGAGCGCAGGCAGCCCCTACGAGACCGCCCCCGACGGCATCACCGACATCCAGCACTCCATCGCCAAGCTCCTCGTCGAGGGCCATGTCGACGAGGCGATCGCCCGCCGGCTGGGCATGAACGTACGGACCTGCCGGGCCCACATCGCCAAGCTCGCCACGGCACTGGGCAGCGGCAGCCGCGCCCAGCTCGGCTTCCTCATAGCTCAGTCGGGGATCCTGCAGCAGGACGAGCCGACGCAGGAGGGAGACAGCGGGCCGTGACCGAGGCGCACACGCACGGAGTGGAGGAGCTGTGCGCGGAGGGGCTGAGCCTGTACGCCCGCGCGCTGCGCGAGGAGCGCGTCCCGGCCGGGGACGCCGAGAGCGCGCGCTGCCTGCTCGATCTCGGTCTTGTGCACCCCGACGTGGAGGATCCCCGCTGGCTGCGCCCGGTCGCGCCCGGTTCGGTGCTGCACCGGCTGCTGCGGAGGTCGGCGGAGCGCATCGCGGACGAGCGGCGCCGGGAGGACCGCCTGGAGACCGTCTTCGAACCGCTGATGCGGATCGCCGGCCACGGCCCCGGAACGGAACGCGTCCCCACCGTCGAGGTGCTGAGCGGGCTCGACCGGATCGGCTCCGCCATCACCCACGCCATGGCCGCCACCTCAGGCGAAGTCCTCACCATCCAGCCGCACATCACGCACACCACCTATACGGCCCTCTCCTTCCACGCCGAGGCACTGGAGCGCGACCAGGCCCTGCTGGACCGCGGCGGCCGGCTCCGCACGCTCTACCAGCACACCCTGCGCCACGCCCCGTCCGTCCTCGCGCGCTACGAGCGGCTGCACGGCGACGTCGCGGCCCGCACCCTGGACGAGATCCCGGACCGCCTCATCGTCGTCGACCGCACCGTGGCCTTCCTGCCCGCCAACGAGGACCGCACCCTCGCGCTGGAGGTCCGCCACCCCTCCCTGGTCGCCTTCTGCGCCACGGTCTTCGACCGGCTGTGGCACCTGGCCACCCCGATGTACCCGGAGACGGTCCAACGCCCCTCGCTGAACGGCGTCAGCCCGCGCCAGCGCGCCATCGCGAGCCTGCTCGTGGAGGGGCACACCGACGCCGTGCTGGCCGACCGCCTCGGCATGAACATCCGTACCGTCCGGGTCCACATCGCCAAGCTCGCCGCCACCCTCGGCAGCGAGAGCCGGGCCCAACTCGGCTACCTCATAGCGCGGTCGGGGATTCTTGATCCGCCGGGCTGAGCCGGGCGGGCGGCACGTCCGGCATCCGTGACGCGGCACCGTCCAGGCCCACCTGGGCGATACGGACGCCGAGCTGGGTACGGCTGGCCGCGCCGAGCGTCTCCGACAGCCGGGCGATGTGGGCGCGGCAGGTGCGGACGCTTATGCCGAGCCGTTCCGCGATCACCGCGTCCTGGTGGCCCTCCGCGAGCAGGGCCGCGATGGACTGTTCGCGGTGGGAGATGCCCTCGATGCCGGTGTCGGGCAGGGGGGCGGCGACGGGGATCGCGAGGCGCCACAGGCGGTCGAAGACCGTGACGAAGTAGTCGATCAGCGCCGGGTGGCGCAGTTCCAGCGCCATGGTGTGGTCGGCGTTCGCGGGGATGAAGGCGACCGTGCGGTCGAAGAGGATGAGGCGGTCGACGACCTCGTCGAGGGTGCGTGCCTCGACCGCGTCGCCCATCAACTCCAGGTAGTTCAGCAGGCCTTGGCCGTGCCGGGCGACATGGGTGTACAGGTCGCGCATCCGTACCCCGCGCGAGCGCAGGGCCAGGGCGCGGTGCAGGCCCTCGGTGAGTTCCGGTTCGCGGCGGATGCCGCCGGGCTGGACGGTGAGGACCTCACCGGTGCAGGCCTCGGTCGCGTCGTCCATCGCCGCCTGGATACGGGCGAGGCCGTCCAGGACGCGGATCGCGGCGCCCTCCAGGGCCCCGGAGGCCGGCGCGGAGGTCTGGATACGGCGGCCGAGACCGGCGTACCGCTCGAAGGCCTCGACGGCCGAGCCCACCCGCCGGTGGCTCTCGCTGACCTCGTCGTAGACCCCGCGCAGCAGCCGGGTCATGACCTCCTGCGGGGAGGTCGGCACCAGCCAGTCCATGTCGTCGGGGTCGGGGTGGAGGAGGGCGAGCTCCAGCAGACACGGCACCGGCTCGGCGTCCGTGCGCGGCACCCGGCCCCGCCGTACGGCCCGGGAGTACACGAGGTCCCCGGCGTCGCAGAGCCGGTCAGCACCGTGTGGATGCTCGTCCGTCCCGTGCCCGGCCATCGCCCATCCCACCCCCGGTTCCCGGCTCTTTGCAGCGCAACTATGCGCGGACCCGACCTGCTCCGCAACACGGCTCCCGCTCGAACAGGCCCCGAAAACAACCTATTTCTCTCACTATCTCCCCACCTCCGCGCGTTACCTTGCAACAAGCTGGGGGGTACCGGGCCACGGCCGCCGGCCGCTTCGCCGTATCACTTTCCGCGTGAGCTGCCGGAAATCACTCAGAGATCGTCGCGTTACGTACCGCCTCTAACGTCCCCTCATGGCGGACATATTTGACGCATACGCATTGGCCGATGCGTGGGACGAGATGTTTGTGCGGCCGGGTGAGGTCAGAACCGCCTACGAGCCGGTACTGGCGGCACTCCAACCGATCGAGCCGAGTGAACTGCGCTTCCGCGCGGACCAGATGGCCCGCGCGTTCACCGACCGAGGGGTCACCTACGCCTTCGCGGGCGAGGAACGGCCCTGGCCACTGGACCTGGTGCCGAGGATCATCGACGCGCTGGAGTGGGATCTCATCCAGCGCGGGGTGGCGCAGAGAGTGCGGGCCCTGGAGGCCTATCTCTCCGACGCCTACTCGCACTGCCGCGCCTTCGAGGACGGGGTGGTGCCCTGGCGGCTGCTCCTCAACTCGGCTCATTTCCATCGGGCCGCGCAGGGCGTCGAGCCACCGGGCGGGGTCCGCATCCATGTCGCCGGCATCGACCTCGTCCGGGACGAGGCCGGGGACCTGCGGGTGCTGGAGGACAACGTGCGGGTCCCCAGCGGGGTGTCGTACGTCATCGAGAACCGCAGAGCCATGACGCGGATCTTCCCCTCCCTCTTCGCCGAGCAGCACGTGGTCCCCGTCGACGGGTACGCGCAGAAGCTGCTCGCCGCGCTGCGGGCCGCCGCGCCCGCGGGCACCCAGGATCCGCGCGTCGTGGTCCTCACCCCGGGGCCGGGGAACGCCGCCTACTTCGAACACGCCCTGCTCGCCCGGCTGATGGGCGTGCAGTTGGTGGTGGGGCACGACCTGACGTGCCGCAACAACCGGGTGTGGATGCGGACCACGCGCGGCGAGGTGCCCGTGCATGTCGTATACCGGCGCCTCGACGACGACTTCCTCGACCCGCTGCACTTCCGCCCCGACTCGGTGATCGGCTGCCCGGGCATCATGAACGCCGCCCAGGCCGGGAACGTCACACTCGCGAACGCGGTCGGCAACGGCATCGCGGACGACAAACTCCTCTACACCTACGTCCCCGACCTCATCCGCTACTACCTCTCCGAGGAACCGATTCTCCCCAACGTGGAGTCGTACCGCCCCGACGAGCCGGGCCAGTTGGAGGCGGTCCTCGACCAGATCGACCAGCTGGTCGTGAAGCCCGTCGACGGCGCCGGCGGCATGGGCATCGTCATCGGCCCCAAGGCAGACGCGAAGACCCTCGAACGCACTCGCAAAGCCGTCGCCGCCGACCCGCGCGGCTGGATCGCCCAGCGCCCCGTCGCCCTGTCCACCTCCCCCACCCTCGCGGGTGAACGCATGGCACCCCGCCACATCGACCTGCGCCCGTTCGCCGTGAACGACGGCACCGACGTCTGGGTACTCCCCGGCGGCCTCACCCGCGTCGCCCTCCAGGAGGGCAACCTGATCGTCAACTCCAGCCAGGGCGGCGGCTCCAAGGACACCTGGGTGCTCGCCGAGGGCCCCGCCGAACAGCCCGAGCCGCTGACCCCGGACGGCGGACTGCCCGAGGTGGCACCCCGCCAGCTCGGCCCCGACGGCAACCCCATGGTCGTACAGGAAGGGGCGCAGCAGCAGTGAACGACGTGATCCTCTCCCGGATAGCCGAGGCCCTGACGTGGACGGGCCGTTACGTCGAGCGCGCCGACACCACCGGGCGCATCCTCGACGCCTACCTCCACCGCATGCTGGAGGACCCCTGGCGCGACGAGGACGTCGCCTGCCGGTCGCTGTACGCGATCCTTGGGGTCGACGCGGGCGGCGAACGCGTCGACATGCAGCAGGTGTTGGACCAGCTCGCCTTCGACGCCCGCTCGACCTGTTCCATCGAGGGCGCCCTCGGTGCCGCCCGCCTCAACGCCCGCAGCGCCCGGGAGGCCGTCTCCTCGGAGATGTGGGAGTGCCTCAACTCCACCTGGCACGCGCTGGCCGACCAACGCCTCGCGGCCCGCCGCACGGGCCCCTACGCCTATCTCGAACTCGTGCGCAGACGCGCCGCGTTGTTCTTCGGCCTCGCCGACTCCACGATGAGTCGCGACGACAGCTGGCGTTTCGTCGTCCTGGGCCGGAGCCTTGAACGGGTGGACATGACCGTACGGCTGCTGTCGGTACGGGTGTTGGACGCCGCGCACGCACCCGACTGGACGACGCTGCTCAGCGCGAGCGGCGCCGACGAGGCGTACGCGCGCGTGTACGGCGGTTTCGGGGACACTCCGAGAGTGGCCGAATTCCTGCTCCTGGACCGGGACTTCCCGCGTTCGGCGCTGCACGCGCTGACCACCGCCGAGGAGTGCCTCACCGCGCTCGGCCGCCAGCGCCAGGACCCCGCGCGCCGCCCCATCGGCCGGCTGCGCACCCGTCTCGAATACCTGGACTCGCACGCCCTGGAAGAACAACTGCCCGCCCTCCTCAAGGACTTGCAGCACGCCTGCATGGACTCGGCGGAGGCCGTCGCGGAACTGTTCTTCCCGTACCAGGGGCCCGTCGAGTGGGCCCAGGAAGGAGCCTGAGATGACCCGTAGGCTTCGCATCCGCCACACCACCCGCGTGTCGTACGCCCAGGCGGCCGTGTCCTCCCACAACGAGGTCCGGATGACACCGCTCACGCTGCCCGGCCAGACCACGCTGGACGCGCGCGTGACCGTCAACCCGACGACGCCGACCTGGTCGTACTGGGACTACTGGGGCACCCAGGTCACCGGCTTCGACCTGATGGACCCGCACGCGGACCTCACGATCACCGCGTCGAGCCTCGTCGAGACGTCCCCGCCGGAGCTGCTCGGCCCCTCCCCCGCCTGGCAGGAGGTGACCGAACGGACCACAAACTCCCGCCTGTTGGAGTTCACCGGCCCCACGGTCCGTACGACGGTCCCGCCCAAGCTCCTGAAGAAGGCGCGCAAGGCGGCCGTAGGACTCGATCCGCACGAGACGGCGGTGGCGGTCTCCGCGCTGGTCGCCGACCGGGTGGCGTACCTCCCCGGCGTCACCGGCGTGAACACCTCCGCCGCCGAGGCCTGGGAGCAGGGCGCCGGTGTCTGCCAGGACATCGCGCACGTCACCATCGCCCTGCTGCGGGGCCTGGGCCTGCCCACGCGCTACGTCTCCGGCTATCTCCACCCCGAGCGGGAGGCGGAGCTGCACCGCCCGGTGGCCGGGCAGAGCCACGCCTGGGTCGAGTACTGGGCGGGCGACTGGTGCGGCTACGACCCCACCAACCGGACCCGCCCCGACGAGTCCCATGTGGTCGTCGGACGCGGGCGCGACTACGACGACGTGACCCCGCACAAGGGGATCTACCGGGGTGTGGCCGGCGGGCCGCCGGAGGTGACGGTGGAGTTCACGCGGGTGGCGTGACGCGCGCCAAGTGTGCGGTGCTTGTTCCGACTTCGTGGAAATTCCCCCGGCCGGCGCCCCGAGTCACCACACTTGGGTACACGGGGGAGGTGTGCCATGGACGTACTGCTGGGACTGGCTCCGGACGGCGCCGCGGACCAGGAGGAGGCGGAGCGGTTCGTGGGCCGACTGCGGGCCGAGCTCCGCGGGCTCGACATCGACGCGATGCGCGTGCACGCGTCGATGTCCGACGCCGTGCCGCCCGCGGGGGCGAAGGCCGTCGACCCGGTGACCGTCGGGGCCGTGGTGCTGGCCCTGAGCGCCTCCGGCGGGGTCCTGCCCACGCTCGTCGAGACCCTGCGGGACTGGCTCGGCCGGCAGTCCGCCCGGCACCGCGTCTCGGTCACGATCGACGGCGACACCATCGAACTGGAGCGGGCGTCCGCCGACGAACGCCGGGAACTGGTCGACGCGTTCGTCCGCCGCCACGGATCGGACGCCGAGTAGCCGTGGGACGGAAACTGGCCCTCCTGATCGCCAACTACACCTACGAGGACGAGGGGTTGCGCCGGCTGACCGCGCCCGCGCACGACGCGCAGGCGCTCGCCGAGGTGCTGCGCGACCCGGACATCGCCGGGTTCGACGACGTCACCGTCCTGGTCGACGAACCGCACTACCGCATCAGCCAGGTCCTCGGCGAGTTCTGCAAGGACCGCCACCACGACGACCTCATCCTGCTGTACTTCACCGGCCACGGCCTCAAGGACGACGAGGGCGAGCTCCACCTCGCCACGGCCGACACCCGCCGCGACAACCTGCTGGTCACCTCGCTGCACGCCGGCCTGATCGACCGGGTGATGACGGCCTGCATGTCACGCCGGCAGGTACTGATCCTCGACTGCTGCTACAGCGGCGCCTTCCCGGCCGCCCGGCTGGCCAGCAAGGGCGACAGCGACGTGCGGGCCCTGGACAAGTTCCACGGCCGCGGCCGTACGGTGCTCACCGCCTCCGACGCCACCCAGTACTCCTTCGAGGGCGACCGGGTCAACGGCAGCGCCCCGCAGTCCGTCTTCACCCGCCATCTCGTACAGGGCCTGCGCGACGGCGGCGCCGACCTCGACGGCGACGGGGACATCACCCTCGACGAGCTGTACTCCTACGTCCACGACCGGGTCGTGGCCGAACTGCCGCAGCAACGGCCCAAGAAACAGGAGAACGTCGAGGGCCGTATCGTCATCGCCCGGAACGTCAACTGGGCCCTGCCCACACAGATCCAGCTCGCGCTGAGCAGCCCGATCGCCATGGCACGGCTCGGCGCCGTGGAGCCACTCGCCCACCTGCGCCGCTACGGCAACGCGACGGTGCGCCACCGCGCGGAGGAGGAACTCCGACGCCTGACCGAGGACGACAGCCGCAGTGTGTCGAGGGCGGCGACCACGCAACTCGGGGACCGGCCCGCCGTCGAGGCCCCGGCCCCACCGGTTCCCGCCCCAACACCCGCTCCGGTCAAGGCAGTTCCCGCGCCCGCGCCAACTCCGGCCCCCGCCACGGCAGTTCCCCCACTCACACCAACACCCTCCTCCGCCAAGGCAGTTCCTCCGCCCCCCGCGCCCGGCACCCGGTTGTGGAGCTTCCAGACCGACCACTGCGTGCGGTCCACCCCGACCGTGGTGGACGGGGTGGTGTACGTGGGCGACGACGGCGGTTCCCTGCACGCCGTGGACGCGGCCACCGGGGAGCGGAGGTGGAGCCGCGCGCTCGACGCCGGGCCCGTGCGGTCGACCCCGGCGGTCCACGGCGATCTCGTGTACGCCACCGCGGGCCGGACCCTGTACGCGACCGACAAGGGCACCGGACAGGGGCGCTGGGACTTCGCCGAGGGGAGGGTCGGCGTGTCCACGACGGTGGGAGTCGTCGCCGACCGGTTGTGCGTCGGCAACAGCGGCACGCTGTACATGCTGAACGCCGAACACGGCACGGAGCACTGGCACTTCTCCGTCGGCATGACGACGCTCCAGTGGGTCGCGCTGGACGGTCCGTCGGCGATCCTCGGCAACAAGGGCAACCACGTGTACGCCCTGGACGCCCACGCCCGGCGCAAGAAGTGGGGCACCCGCGTCGTCAACAGCCCCGTCTCCGGCCCCTCCGCCCTCTCCGACGGGACCCTCTACGTCGGCAACCAGCGCGGCGAGCTGCACGCCCTCGACACCTCGAACGGGCAGCGGAAGTGGCGCCACGACACCGGCAGCGCCATCCGCTCCGCCCCCACGGTCGCCGACGGCACGGTCTACGTGGGAAACGACGACGAGCGCCTGTACGCCCTCGACGCGGCCACCGGCAAGGTCAAGTGGCGCTTCACTGCCATGGGCCCGGTCCGCACCACCCCGGCCGTCACCGGCACCACCGTCCACTTCGGCAGCGACGACGGCAGCGTCTACGCCGTGGACACCGTCTCCGGCCGGGAGCGCTGGCGCTTTCCGACCGGCGGGCCCGTCGTGTCCTCGCCCGCCGTGGTGGACGGAGTCCTGTACGTGGGCAGCGACGACACCCGGCTGCACGCCATCGTGGCCGCCGACTGACCCCGGCCTACTTCAGGTCGGCCGCCGCGCACGCCGACTTGTACTTGCTGGTGCAGATGTCGGAGATCTTGTAGATCCCGTCCGCGACCACCGTCGACGCGATGTTGTCCTTCGTCAGCGCGACCACGGACACCAGCTGCGAGGGGATCTTCTTGTTGGTGGGGCTGTCCACCGAGTCCCGGGTGAGGGCGTCGAACTCGATGTCCCTGCCCTGGACCTTGGCGACCGCGATCTTCGCGGCGGCCTCCGCCAGGTCGGGGTACGGCTTGTAGACGCTCATGTACTGCTCGCCGGTCACGATCCGCTGCACGGCGGGGAGTTCGGCGTCCTGGCCGGTGATGGGCGGCATCTTCGTCACGCCCGCGTTCTGCAGGGCCTTGATGATGCCGCCGGCCATGGCGTCGTTGGCGGAGTACACCGCGGCGATGTTGTCCTTGCCGAGCTTGTCGATCGCCTTGGTCATCTCCTGCTGGGCCACGACCGGGTCCCAGGCCTTGGTGTCGTAGCTCGCGGCGACCGTCACCTTGCCCTGCAGCTCGGACAGCGCCCCCTGCTTGAACACCCCGGCGTTGGGGTCGGTCGGCGAGCCGTTGATCATGACGACCTTGTCGGAGGTGTCCACGTTGCTGCCCAGCGCCTCGACCAGGGAGCGGCCCTGCACCTCGCCGACCAGTTCGCCGTCGAAGGAGACGTACGCGTCGATCGGCCCCTCGGCCAGGCGGTCGTAGGCGATGACCGGGATGCCCGCGGCCTTGGCCTTCTTCACCATGGGCAGGATGAGGTGCGAGTCGACGGCGTCGAGCACGATGATGTCGACCTTCTGGTCGATCATCTTCTGCATCTGCTTGTCCTGGACGCTCGCGACGCCGCCGGCGTTCTGGTACTCGGACTTGCCCTTCTTGTCGGTGAGTTCACTGACCGTCGACTTGATGATCGGGAAGTCGAACTCCGCGTACCGCGTGTTCGTCTTCTCCGGCATCAGGACGCCCACCGTGATGTCGTTGCCCTTGGCCGGGGTGGCGTCCGAGCTGCTCCCCGACGAGTTGAGCACGCCACAGGCGGCCAGGGGCAGGGCCAGCGAGGACGCGGCCACGGATATGGCGATACGACGCATTGGGTTGCTCACTTCTGGTGCCGTCCGGACGTGGGCGCAGCATTGCAACCCAGGTGACTGAAAAGCCAACGCGGCTGCGACCATCGGCGTCAAGCGGAACTACTTAACGAGATGGCAACATCACGTTCCGTTTGTATGTGGAGACCTTGCGGAATCCCATCCAAACGCTCTTTACCGACCCTCCACTCAACGGGAGTTCATGAGTGGGCAAAGATCACACAACCGTGCAGGGGCCCGGAGGCGGGTGAGCCTCCGGGCCCCTGCACGGTTGTGTGCGCGTGCGTCAGTCCGAGGACTGCCGCTTCGGCCGCCACACCACCAGCGCGCTGGTCTGCTGGACCTCCTGGTACGGGACCAGGTCGCGCCGGTAGGAGGCGTGCACCGCGGCCTCGCGCTGCTGCATCGTCGCCGCCGCGCCCTCGACCGCCGCCTGGAGTTCGGCGACGCGCTGCTGGAGCGCCACGACCTGGTTCTCCAGCTCGATGATGCGCTTGATGCCGGCCAGGTTGATGCCCTCGGTCTGCGACAACTGCTGGACGGTGCGCAGCAGTTCGATGTCGCGGGCCGAGTAGCGCCGGCCGCGCCCGGCCGTGCGGTCCGGGGAGACCAGGCCGAGGCGGTCGTACTGGCGCAGCGTCTGCGGGTGCAGGCCGGAGAGCTGGGCCGCCACCGAGATGACGTAGACCGGGGTCTCCTCGGTCAGCTCGTACGGGTTGCGTCGACGGCCGTCCATCACTCTCATGCTCCCTTCGCGGCCTGGAACAGCTCCGCCCGCGGGTCCTCGCCCGCGGTCGCCTCTCGATACGCCTCAAGTGCGTCACGAGCATTCCCCGTGACGTCCTTGGGGACACTCACCTCGACAGTCACGAGGAGATCGCCCCGGGTGCCGTCCTTGCGGAAGGCGCCCTTGCCGCGGGCCCGCATCGTCCGGCCGTTCGGCGTGCCCGGCGGCAGCTTCAGCGTCACCGGGGGTCCGCCCAGGGTGGGCACCCTGACCTCGCCGCCCAGCGCCGCCTCGGCGAACGTCACCGGGACCGTCACCGTCAGGTTGTCGTCCTTGCGGCCGAACACGGGGTGCGTGTCGACGTGCACCATGACGTACAAGTCGCCCGCGGGACCGCCCCGTTCACCCGGTGCGCCCTTGCCGCGCAGCCGGATGCGCTGGCCGTCCGTGACCCCCGCGGGGATCCGGACCTGCATGGTCCGCGACGACTTGGCACGCCCGCTGCCCTTGCACTCGCCGCACGGGTGCTCGGCGATCAGGCCCCGGCCCTTGCAGTCCGGGCACGGGTCCGTGAGCGAGAAGCCGCCGCCGGAGCCGCGCGCCACCTGTCCGGTACCGACGCAGGTCGGGCACACGCGCGGTGTGCCGTTCTTGTCGCCGGTGCCCGAACAGGCCTTGCAGGGCTGCTGCGAGGACATCCGCAGCGGAACCGTGGCCCCTTCGATGGCCTCCGTGAAGCTGAGCGTGACCTCGGACTCGATGTCCTGGCCGCGCCTCGGCTGGGTACGGGTCGTGCCCGCGCCGCCCCGGTTGAACAGGCCGCCGAACACGTCGCCGATCCCGCCGCCGAAGCCGCCG
>NZ_JAWOAI010000142.1:0-20248 GCF_033194735.1 Streptomyces sp. W16 | reverse complement strand
CAGCGGCGGCGGTCAGGAGCCCGTGCTGACCGGCCCGGCCTTCGTCGACAAGACCAACGTCGCGAAGGTCGCCGAGTTCGCCGCCAAGGGAACACGGTGACGCCCAGGACCCAGATCACGGCCCAGCACACCGATCCGCAGCGGTTCGTCCGTCGTCATGCGCGTACCTCTTCGAGTCGTACCGGGCTCCTTATGCCGGGGTGCGGCTCAGTCCTGGCCGCCGAAGACGTTCTGGTCCCAGTCGATGACCGAGCCGGTGACCACGCCGCTGCGGTCGGAGAGCAGGAAGACGACGAAGTCGGCGATCTCGTCGACCTGCCCGAGCTTGCCCATGGGCTGGGAGCGGGCGGCCTGCTCCCGCCAGTCGTCCCCTGCGCCGTGGAAGGCGCGCTGGATGGCGTCCTCGCCCTCGGTGTCCGTCCAGCCGATGTTGACGGTGTTGATCCGGATCCGGTCGAAGCGGTGGGCGTGCGCCGCGTTGCGGGTCAGCCCCGCGAGTCCGGCCTTGGCGGCGGAGTAGGGGGCGAGATGAGGCGGCCCGCCGTGGGCGCAGTTGGAGCCGATGCTGACGATCGTGCCCGGCGCCGCACGGGCGACCATGTCGGCCACGGCCGCCTGCATCGCGAAGAACGGTGCCTTCAGGTTGATCGCCATGTGCTGGTCGAACAGTTCCGGTGTGGTGTCCAGCAGCGAGCCGCGTGACGTGAGCCCCGCCGCGTTGACGAGGGAGTCGATGCGTCCGTGGATCTCGACGGTCCGTACGACGCTGTCGCGTGCCTGCGCCGGATCGGCGAGGTCCGCCCGCAGGAAGTGGGCTCCTGTCTCCGCGGCGAGTTTCTCGCCGACCTCGGCCCGGCGGCCGGTGAAGACGACGGTCGCGCCTTCCGCCACGGTGGCCCGCACGACACCCGCGCCGACGCCCTGGCTGCCGCCGTTGACGAGGACGACTCTGTCCTCAAGCAGTCCCATGAGAGTGATGTGTCCTTGTCTCAGTTCTGGCGGCGCTTGGCCGCGGCCTGCAGTTCGTGGCGCAGCCGCTCGGGGTCCCAGTCCTCGGCGACGGCCTGGCGCAGGGTATCCGCCTGCGAGGGCGGGGCGAGACCGTCGACCGGCGGGTCGAGGTCGAGGTTGGTGGGGAAGGGGTAGCCCTCGGCGGTGGCGGCGATCACGCGGCGCAGCCAGTCCTCCGAGACGCCTTCGGCCTTGCGGCTCAGCAGCACCGGGAACACGGCGTTCGCCATCGCCTCACGGTCCACCGTCTCCATGGCACGGCCGAACGCGGAGGAGACCTGCAGCAGATTGGCCATGCGCCTGATGTCGGCCGACCGGTTGTGCCCGGCGGCATGGAAGAGCGCCGGGTTGAAGAAGACCGCGTCGCCCTTCTCCAGCGGGAGTTGGACGTGGTGCGCGTCGAAGTACTCGACGAACTGCGGGAGTCGCCAGGCGAGATAGCCGGGCTCGAACCTCTGCGAGTGCGGCAGGTACAGCGTCGGACCGGACTCGACGGGCATGTCGCAGTGGGCCACCGCGCCCTGCAGCGTCAGCACCGGGGAGAGCCGGTGGACGTGCGCGGCATAGGCCGCCGCCTGCTCCTGGGAGAGGAAGCCGAGGTGGTAGTCGCGGTGCACGCTCTGTGCCGCGCCGCCCGGGTTGACCACGTTGACCTGAGAGGTGACCTGGTAGGCGGGACCGAGCCAGGCCTCGGAGACCAGCTCCAGGATGTCGTTGGCGTAGTAGTCGGCGAAGGCCTCGGGGGCCCGTACGGCCACCTTGTCCAGGGCGTTCCACACGCGGTCGTTCGCGCCGGGCTTGGCGAAGTGGTCGCCGCGGCCCGCACCGCTCGCGCGCTCCTCCTCGATCAGCGCCCGGAAGGCGTCGGACGCCCGGTCCACGACGGCCTCGTCGGGGAACGCACCCTTGAGGACCACGATGCCGGGCCCGTCGAGCAGCGCCCGCACCAGTTCGCTCTGTACGTCGCGGCGGCCCTCGGCGGTGGCAGCGAGGGCACGGAGCCGGGCGCTGTCGTAGAGCGGGATGTTCTGCTCGATCCGCTCGGCCGAGGGGTGGTCGGCGAGATCGGTGCGCTGCTCGACGAGTGAGCGGAACGCGTCGAGGTCGCAGTCCGCCTCGGTCAACCAGGTACGCGTCCCTGCGGTTGTGGGAGACATCCGGGTCCTTTCGCTGTCCGTGTGTTTCTGCCAGTCTTGATAAATCAAACCCATCATTCAATGCCCGCAGCTACATCAAAAGCGCATCATCGGTCTGGGGGATCAGACATGCGGCACCAGTACCCGATCAGGGAAATCGCCCGTCAGGCCGGGCTGAGCACAGCCACGGTCGACCGTGTTCTCAATCAGCGGGGCAACGTGACGGAGAGCACCATCAGGGAGGTGCAGGAAGCCATCAAGGACCTGGACCGCCAGCAGAGCCAGGTCCGCCTCGGCGGCCGTACCTTCATGGTCGACATCGTGATGCAGACCCCGGAGCGGTTCTCCACCGCCGTACGGGACGCGCTCGAAGCCGAACTGGCCTCGCTGCATCCCGCTCTTGTGCGTTCGCGCTTCCACTTCCGCGAGACCTGCCCGCCCGCCGAACTGACCGCGACCCTGGACGGGATCGCGAAGCGCGGCTCCCAGGGCGTGATCCTCAAGGCCCCCGACGAGCCGGAGATCGCGGCGGCCGTCGGCCGGCTGATCGCGGCCGGAATCCCCGTGGTCACCCTGGTGACCGACCTGCCGCACAGCGCGCGCCTCGCCTATGTCGGCATCGACAACCGCGCGGCCGGTGCCACCGCCGCCTACCTCCTGGGCCAGTGGCTGGGCAAACGACCCGGCAAAGTGCTGACCACCATCAGCCGGGGTTCCTTCCGGGGCGAGGAGGAACGCGAGATGGGTTTCCGCAGCGCGATGCGCCTCGCCGACCCCCGGCGGTCCCTGGTGGAGGTGACCGACAGCGACGGCCTGGACGCCACCCAGCACGATCTCGTCCTGGCGGCGCTCAAGCGGGACGAGGACATCATCGCCGTCTACTCCGCGGGCGGCGGCAACCTCGCCACCCTCGACGCCTTCGACGCGCTCGGCCGGGAGTGCGCGGTGTTCATCGCCCACGACCTCGACCACGACAACACCCGGCTGCTGCGCGAGCGCCGACTGTCGGCGGTCCTCCACCACGACCTGCGCCAGGACATGCGCCGCGCCTGCCAGATCATCATGCGCGCCCACAAGGCACTCCCCGACGACGGCCCGTCCCTGCCGTCGGCGATCCAGATCGTCACCCCGTTCAACATACCGCCGGGAGCGCCCTCCGCGGCACCGGCCGACTAGGGCTGTCCGGCGGATCCTGCCGCAGACGCGGGGTCTGGCACGCCTTCCCCCACTGTCCTAAAGGCGTGGGGGGACCCCCCAGCGGCGTTGTCGTCGGTCGCCGACGGCTCCGCGTCGCCTCCCTCCTCCGCCTTGCAGTTGGACGCACCAGACCCCGCTCACCGGCGCTGATCAGGCACGGTCGCTTTCCTGCGACCTGATCCGCCGGACAGGCCCTAATACCGGCGGAAGCCGCGGGGAGCAGCGGCGGGGCCGCGCCGATAGGCTGGTGGTGCTCGGCACATCAGCGCGCGCTCAGCCGGAATTCCCGCGATCGCAGCACAGGAGGAGCCATGGCCGGTCAGTTCGAGGCCACAGCCGAGATCAGCCGCCCTGTCGAGGAGGTCTTCGCCTTCCTCGCCGCCGGCACGAACGATCCCAAGTTCAGCCCGAGGGTCCAGGAGATCACGAAGACCCCGGAGGGCCCGACGGCCGTGGGCACGGTCTTCACGAGCACGGTCAAGGACGCCGGGATGAAGACGGGCCGGACCTTCCGGATCACCGAGTTCGAGGAACCCCGCCGCATCCGCTGGGCGGAGACCTCGAAGAACGTCGTGACGGCCGAAGAGGGCGGCTACGACCTCGAATCCACCGGTCCGGGCACGACCAAGGTGCGGATCTTCAACGTCCTCGAAGGCCACGGCGTCGGGAAGCTGCTCGTGGGCTTCGCGCTGGGCGCGGCACGCAAGGACGCGCCCGCGTTCGGGCAGCGCATCAAGACGGCGGTGGAGGCGTCCTGACCCGCCGGTGACCGTCAACGCGCCGTCGCGGGGCGGCTGTTGTAGGCCTCCACCGTCAGCAGCGGATGACCCGAGGTCAGTGCCCGGGCCGGCCAGGACAGGGTGACGGTCTGTGACTCGCCGGGCAGCAGCCACAGGTAGTTGTGGCTGTAGAGCGTCGGCAGCACGCGACGGCCGGTCGCTCCGTTCGTCAGGGAGAGCCGGACCATCGCGGCGACGGCCGGACCGTCGTTGCGGACGGTGGCGGTCAGTCCGGCACGCGTTCCGGAACGGGACCCGCGCCCGACCGTCGCCGACACCTTCGTCCGCGGCGCCCCGCTCAGGGCCCGCATGGCGGCCGGCGTGCGATAGCGCCAGTACGTGTTCCGCGACCGGAGCCGCCCGTCACCGTCCTCCAGCGTCAGGCGCAGGAGGTGCAGATCGGGCAGGTCGTCGGTCCAGGGGATGCTGAACGCCCGCGCGGTTGCGGCCGGTGCCACCTCCAGCCCGGTGCTCTTGTTCCCGCCGAGCCGACGGCCCGACAGGTCGAGCAGTTGCGCGGAGACCACGGCGTTCCGCAGTCCTGCACGGGTGTGGTTGACGGCGATGACCCGCCCCTCGGGGTCGGCCTGGACGTGCAGCGGCTCGCAGGCCGAACGGGCGCCGTAGTACGTGCCGTTGACGTCGAAGTCGTAGTCGTAGGTCTGCCAGACCGTGCTGTGCCAGGCCGGGTGGGACATCCACAGCATGAGGCCGCTGGCGTTGTCCCAGAGGTTCGCGTTCCAGGCCTCGAACATGGCGCGCGTGTTCTCGTAGTTGACGAACTGGGCCTTGCGCGCGAAGTCGTCCAGGCCGGTGGCCTCCCCGAGGCGCGCTTCCACGGCTGCCTTGTAGGTCTGCGGTGCCTGGTTCCCGCGCTCGCTCCAGTCGTGGTAGTACCAGGCGCCCCTGATCGGCCACTCGGGCTCGTCGCCCGTCATGTTCCGCAGGCTGGCGGCGGTGGAGACCACGGGCATGCCGATCTCGGTGTGGAAGCCGAAGTCCTTGCTGCCGTAGGTGGCCGGGTCGAAGTACTTCTCCGGCTCCACCCAGCCGTAGGGTCCGCCGCCGGTGATGATGCCGCCGGCCGAGTTGTTCTGGTAGAGCACGCCGGGGACCTGATCCTCCACGGCCTTGCGCATGCCCTGGTCGATCGCGGCCGGTGGGTTGCCCTCGTTGGCGCCGCACCAGATCACCACGCTGGGGTGGATGCGGTAGCGCAGCACGGTGTCGCGGGCGAGTGAGTTGAAGGCGTCGTGGTCCGGCGGGTCCATGCCCCACGCGTTGGGGAAATCGTTCCACACCAGGATTCCGTGCTCGTCGCAGGCGGCGAAGAACTCCTCCCGGTCGGACGTGCCCACCCAGTTGCGGATCATGGTGAAGTTCATGTCCCGGTGCATCCGCACGGCCGCGTCCATCCGCTCCGGCGGCATCCGGCGCAGCAGCTCGTCCCAGCCCCAGTTGCCGCCCCGGGCCAGGACCCGCACCCCGTTCACGCTGATCTTCAACGGATCCGGGGTGTTGGACACCGACTTCACGTCGGTCCAGACGTCCGCGTCGTCCGACACCTGGATCACATACGTCTTCGGGTACGCGGACTCCCACAGGACGGCGACCCGGTCGAACCTCTTCGAGGAGCCCAGGTCGACCTGGATCCACTGGTGGTCCTCGTAGGCGGAGGACCAGCGGGTGCCCGGATCGCCGTCCGTGGCGTGCGCGGCCGGGTGGTCGGGATCCTCGGTGGAGGCGGTCGTCGTACGACGGAGAGCGAGGTCGGTGCCGGGAACGGCACTGTCGATGACCCCCAGGGACCACAGGGAGTTTCCCCAACTGGTGTTGCGCAGACCGCAGTTGAGGCGGACGTAGCGCGCGGTGCGGGGCGCGAAGTCCTCCACCTGGAGGCTGGCGTTGCCGTTGCCGAAGGGCAGTGGAACCGCGCCGTTGTCCACCGACGCGGCGTCGCTCCAGGTCGCGTTGTCGGTGGAGACCTGCACCACGAAGGTCTTCGCGTACGCCTGTTCCCAGACCAGGTCGACCCGGTCGAAGGACTGCGCGGACCCCAGGTCGACCCGGATCCACTGGTCGTCCTGGTAGGCCGAGGACCAGCGGGTGCCGGGATCGCCGTCGGTCGCGCAGGCGGGGCCGTGATCATCCCCGTCCGTGCTCGAAGCGTCGGCCGGCGCGTGCAGGGCCAGGTCCACCGAGGAGCGGGCGCTGTCGCGCACGGACAGGGCCCACAGGGAGCTGCCCCAACTGGTGGCCCTGGTCAGGCACTTGACGCGCACATACCGGGCCTGTCGGCGGTCGAAGGTGACGGACTGGGTGTAGGCGTCACCGGAGTCGGCGAACGGCAGCGGCACCGTGTACTCGTAGCCGAACTGGCGGATGCCGAACCGGGTGGTGCGGCGGTCGCTCTCCGAGCCGTCGAGCGAGGCGACCAGGGTGAGTTGGTGGAGCGCGGGGTCGCCCAGACCGTTGGGCCACCACAACTCCGGGTCGTGCAGCCGCAGTTGGGTGAAGGCGTCGGGGGTGAACACGACGTCGACGCTCTCGCCCGCGGGCACGGTGACGACCTTGCTGACCCGTACTTCGCCGAAGGCCGCGGAGACCGTCGTCCGGTGGTCGGCCGTGTCGGCGTTGCGGACCGGGACGACCACGGTCAGTTCGGCGACCGACAGACCGGGCAGGTCCGGCAGCAGCGTGTCGACGCGCGGATCGCCGATCACCACATGGCCGGTCGAGCGCAGCCGGACGTGGTTCCAGATGCCGGCGGCCCGGTCGCGTACGGCCGGCATCCAGTCCCAGCCCGAAGCGGCCAGGTAGGTGGGGGAGTTGAGGTTCATCTGATTGGCGCCCGCGTCCACCCAGGACTCGCCGGCGGGGCCCTTGTCGCCGGGGCTTCCGGGTACCGGCATCGGCGTGACCTTCACCGCGAGCGCGTTCGCCCCGCCCGGAGCGAGCAGTTGGGTCACATCGAGGGCCGAGCGCGCGAAGGGGTACGTGAGTCCGCCGACGTGGTGGCCGTTGAGCCAGATGTCGGCCGTGTGGTTGACGCCGTCGAACTCAAGCCAGGTCCGGCGCCCGGCCCCGGTGCGCAGACCGCGCGGCAGCTCGAAGTCCCGTTTGTACCACCACGCATGGCGTGACAGGGCCTCGGGGACACGGAGGTTGTTCAGTCCGGCCACGGGATCGGGCAGCTTGCCCTGGTCGACGAGCGAGGCCAGCACCGTGCCGGGGACGGTGGCCGGCAGCCAACTGCTCGTGTCGAAGGACGACTTGGAAAGCTCCGTACCGTCGCCGCCCGCCCAGTCGTCCAGCGTCAGCCGCCAGCCGGACTCCACCGGAACCGTGCCGTCCTCGGCCACCGCCAGCTTCGGCGCCGGGCCGGTGTGGGTGCCCCAGTCCGTCCAGCCCGTGGCCGGCGGGCGGTGGCCCTTGGCGGTGCCGTAGACCTCGAAGCCGTTCAGGCCGAGGGGGTTGGGGTTGGAGCGCCGGTTCGAGGTCAGCCGCACCCAGCGCGCTGCGACCGGGCGAGGGGGCTGGATGTTCACCACTCCGCCGGTGCCCGCCGTGGTGCGGTACACGCCGGTCCAGGACGTGTGATCGGTCGATGTCTCGACGACGTACTCGACCGAGTAGCTGGACTGGATCTCCTTGCCCGTGGTGCCGTCGGCCGGGTTGCCCGAGGTGGGCGGTGTGAACACCGGGTCGTTCGCGTCGCCTTCGAAGGTGAGGCGGATCGAGGTGACGTCGCACGCGGCCTGCAGATCGACCGAGATCCACTGCGGGTCGCCCGCCCCGGCCCGCCATCCGCTGCCGCGCACACCCGGCGAGTTGAGCCGGTCCACCACGAACGAACCCGGGGTGGGCGCGTAGGCCGTCGAGGAGACGAACACCGGGCGGTGGAGGGCGAGTTCGCCCGGCGAGGAGGACGCGGCGGCCGACTCGGGCAGATGGAGGTCGAGCCCGAACCCCGCCAGCAGGCCGGAGCCCGTGGTGACGAAGGAGCGGCGCGAAAGGCGTGGCGAACTCGGCTGATCTGCCATGAGCGTGATGTCCCCTCAAGAACGTCGGCGGCTTTGACAACGTTGCCAAAGGCTGTGACGCGTGGGGAGCTCTGTCAACCCCTGATGCAGCGTTCTAATAAATTAGGAATTAATATTGACAGGGTTTCGGTCGCACGCCACAGTCGTCGCCGTGACGCCGCTCGGGCCTGTCCGGCGGATCCTGCCGCAGCGCGGCCCGCGTCACGACCTCCTGCTTCCCAACCTCCGGGAGAGGCAAGTGATTTCATCTCCGCAGGTCCGCACGCCCGCGGTAGCGAGACTGACCCGCCGTGCCACCGTCATCGCCATCGCGACCGTACTGGCGGCGACCGCCGCCCCGGTGGCCACGGCGCGGACCGGCACCGACCAGGGCGCGCCCGACTACTACGACAGCGGTCTCGCACCGACGCCCTACATGGGCTGGAACACCTACTACGGGCTCGGCGCACCCACCGAACAGCAAGTGCGCGCCGTCGCGGACAGGCTGGTCAACAGCGGTCTGCGGGACGCCGGTTACGACATCGTGTGGCTCGACGGCGGCTGGCAGGCCGACAACCCGCGTGATGCGAAAGGCCAGTTGGTCGCCAACCCGGACCGCTTCCCTTCCGGCATCCCGGCACTCGTCTCCTACCTCCACGAACGCGGACTGCGCGCGGGCATCTACACCGACGCCGGCACCTACGACGGCGGCAAGAGCTGCGGGCTGGGCAGCCGCGGGTACTACGACCAGGACGCCCGGCAGTTCGCCGGCTGGAAGATCGACGCGGTCAAGGTCGACTTCCTGTGCGGCATCGGCGCCAAGCTCGATCCGGGCCCGGCCTTCAAGGAGTTCAGCGACGCGGTCGCCAAGTCCGGCCGCAAGATGCTGCTGAACCTCTGCAACCCGCTCACCGACGACTGGGGCCTGCCGCACACGCCGGAGCAGGACGCGCACAACACCTACGTCTACGGCCCGACGACCGCCGACTCCTGGCGCACCGGCACGGACATCGCCTGGGGCACCGCGAGCCCGGGTCAATGGCCCAACGTGCTGCGCAACATGGACGCCAACGCCTGGCACCCCGAGGCACAGGGGCCCGGCCACTACAACGACCCCGACTACCTCATCCCGATGCGCAAGATGACCGACGGGTCGTACGAGCTCAGCCAGGAGGAGTCGACCAGCCAGTTCGTGATGTGGGCCGAGATGGGCTCGCCACTCGTCCTCGGCTCCGACCCCCGCACCCTGTCCGACTCCATGCTGGCCACCCTGCGCAACCCGGAGATCATCGGTGTCGACCAGGACCCGCTGGCCGTCCAGGGCGTGCGCGTGGCGACCGACTCGGTCGGGGACGTGTACAGCAAGGTGCTGGAGAGACACGGGCAGCGCGCGGTCGTGCTGCTCAACCGGTCCGACCAACCCGCCCTGCGCACCGTGCAGTTCGCGGACACCGGGCTCGGTGGGGCGGTGCGGGTCCGGGACCTGCGGGCGCGCGCCGACAAGGGCACGCACACGGGGTCGTACACCGTCGAGGTCCCCGCGCACGGCACCGCGTTCCTGAAACTGACCGGGGCCGACGCCCTGCCCGGTACGAATCTGGGGCAGGAGACCACGGCGAGTCCGGCCGTCGCGAGTGACGGCGACACGCTGACCACCTTCCTGCGCGGCCCGCACGGCTCACTCGTCCAGCAGGCCGACGGCAAGGCGAAGGACCTCGGCGGTCCCACGAAGGGCCGGATCCTCGGCCAGCCCGCCGCGTACGCCTCGGCCGGCGGCCGGATCGACGTCTTCGTGCGCGGCACCGACTCCCGGGTGTACCGGCGGGCCTTCACCAACGGCCGCTGGGGCGCGTGGCAGAGCCTGGGCGGGCAAGTGGCCGACGCGCCCTCGGTGGCGTTCACCGATCCCGCGAACTGGACCCTGTTCGCCACCGGCTCCGACGGACAGGTCGTGCAGCGCGGCCCGTCGACCGCGTGGTCCTCGCTCGGCGCACCCGGTGGCCGGGCGGTGTACGGGCGGCCGTCCGCCGTCGTCGACGCCGAGGGACGGGTGCATGTGGCCGTGCGCTCCGCGGCCGACGACGTGTGGACCCGGTCCCGGGAGGCATCGGGGGAGTGGTCGCCGTGGACCTCGCTCGGCGGGACCGTCAGCGGCAGCCCGACGCTGGTCGCCGTAGGAGACGCCGTGGTGCTGTACGCGCGGGCCGCCGACTACACGCTCTGGCAGCAGCGGTACGAGAACGGTGCCTGGCAGGGGTGGACCAAGCAAGTGGCCTTCCCCAGCGCCGCGTTCGACGGTGCGCTCGGTGCGGTGGCCGGGCCGGGCGGAACGGTCGACGCGGTGTACCGGGGAGTCGACGGCTACGTACACCGGACTCAGTTCAACTAAATTAGTAATTATTCTTGACGTGGTGGGGACGCCACGCGAATCTGGATCCGCCCGCGAGGGATCCACAGGGAGCCATCCATGACGAACCACCAGCCAGACAGACGCCGGTTCCTCGCCGGGCTCGGCGCCACGGGAGCGGCGGCGCTGCTCAGCGGCTGTGTCACCTCCACCTCCACCGGGAAGAGTTCCTCGAAGGGTGCGGTGACCCTCCAGTCCAACCTCTCCGCCCCGCAGGCCAAGGCCGCGATGCAGGACCTCGTCGCCGCCTACGCCAAGAAGGGGTCCGAGCGCGCGAGCCTCAACACGGTCGCCGCGGAGACCTACCGCACCCAGCTGCCGACGTACCTCACCTCGGCCAACCCGCCGGACGTGTACACCTGGTACCCCGGCTCGGTGGCGGACGCGTACGCGAAGAAGAACCTGCTGCTCGACCTCGACGAGGCGTGGACCACCTCGCCCGACCTCAAGCGCTACTCCAAGGCCCTCAACTCGCTGTGCACGTCGACGAGTTCGGGCAAGAAGGTCTTCGTGCCCAGCACCTACTACTGGTGGGGCATGTTCTACCGGAAGTCCAACTTCGCCAAGTGGGGCGTCAGCGAGCCCAAGAGCTGGGACGAGTTCCTCGACCTTTGCGACAAGCTCAAGAAGAAGGGCGTCAACCCGATCGGTCTTGGCGCCGGCGGCGGCACGGCCTGGGTGGCCTCGGCGTGGTTCGACTACCTCGACATCCGGATCAACGGAGCCGAGTACCACCGCCAACTCCTCGCCGGAAAGCACAAGTTCACCGACCCCGAGGTGCGCAAGGTCTTCGACCGCTGGCAGGAGGTGCTGCCGTACTTCGACCCGAACGGCGCCGCCGTCGCCTTCCAGGACGCCACCACCTCCCTGCTCAACGGCCGCAGCGGCATGATGCTCATCGGCACCTTCTTCGCCGACGCTGCCCCCAAGAACGCCCTCGACGACATCGACTTCTTCCGCTTCCCCGTCATCGACTCGAAGATCCCGCTCGCCGAAGAGGCGCCTGTCGACGGCTACTTCGCCAGCGCCCGCACCGGCCGCCACGACCAGGTCATCGACCTGATGAAGTACCTCGCCACCGCCGAGGCCCAGGAGATCTACATCAAGGGCTCCTCCGGCACCGTCCTGCCCTGCCACCCCGACGCGAAGGACGCGGGTACGGCGCTGGTCAAGAAGGGCCGCGCACATGTCGCGGAGGCGGCCGAGATCACCCAGTTCTTCAACCGGGACTCCAGCGACGCCCTCCAGCCCACCGCCGACAACGCGTTGACGAAGTTCCTGGCCAAGCCCAAGTCGATCGGGAGCATCCTCACCGACTGGCAGCGCGACGCCGAGAAGATCTGGAACGCCTGACATGGCCGTCCTGACCGCGCCCGACCGGAAGTCCCCGGCCCGAACGCCCGCCCAGGGCAAGCGGGTCCGGGGACCCCGGCGCACACCCCCGCTGGTCCTCGCCTTCGTTCTCGTCCCGCTTCTCGTCGAGGCCGTGTGGGTGTTCTGGCCCGCCGTGCAGGGCTTCTACCTCGCCTTCACCCGCTGGGACGGCGTCTCCCCACCCCAGTTCATCGGCCTGGACAACTTCCGGGAGATGGCCCACGACGACGTCTTCCGCAGCGCGACCGGCCACACCGTCCTCTGGCTCGTCCTCTTCGGCGGCCTCTCCGCCGTGCTCGGCCTCGCCGCCGCACTCCTGCTCCAACAGGAGCGCCGTGGCGTCGGCTTCTACCGCGCGGCCCTCTTCCTGCCCGTCGTCTTCTCCCTGGTCGCCACCGCCCTCGTCTGGCAGGCCATCTACCAGC
The DNA here is from genome assembly GCF_033194735.1 of Streptomyces sp. W16. NCBI lineage: Bacteria > Bacillati > Actinomycetota > Actinomycetes > Kitasatosporales > Streptomycetaceae > Streptomyces > Streptomyces sp. W16. Next base: position 7,897 of record NZ_JAWOAI010000142.1, on the reverse strand, counting down.
CCGACGGTGTCCTCAACCAACTCCTCCAGTCGGTCGGCCTCGGCAGCCTGCGCCACGCTTGGCTCGCCGACCAGGACACCGCTCTCTACGCCGTGATCGTGCCTGCGCTCTGGCGCCAGATCGGCTACGTGATGGTCCTCTACCTGGCGGGCCTCAAGGGCATCGACCCGGCCCTGTACGAGGCGGCCAAGGTCGACGGTGCCGGCGCGTGGCAACGCCTGAGGCACGTCACCCTGCCCCAACTCCGCAGCGTGAATGCGGTAGTTCTGTCCGTCATCGTCATCGACTCACTGCGCTCCTTCGACGTCGTATGGTCACTGACCCGCGGCGGCCCTTACCACTCCTCCGAGCTGCTGAGCACCTACATGTACTCGACCGCCTTCCAGTCCCTACGACTTGGCTACGGCTCCGCACTCGCCGTCGTCATTTTCGTGCTGGCCTTCGGCGTCATCTGCTCCTACCTCGTCCGCGCGTTCCGGGAGGCCGACTGATGTCCGCCAACTCCACGGCCCTGCGCCGCAAGCGGGCCGCGACCGCCGGATTTCACCTGGGCGCGGGCGCGTTGGCGATCCTGTGGCTGCTGCCCATCGCCCTGGTCGTGGTGACCAGCCTGCGCTCCTTCGACGACATCGCTGCGAACGGCCTGGGCAGTTGGCCGCACTCCTTCACCCTCGGCAACTTCCGCCAGGCCTGGGTCGACGGCGGCCAGCAGCGCGCTCTCATCAACAGCCTGCTCGTCACGATTCCCTGCGTCCTGATCACCCTGGCCCTCGCCGCGATGGCCGCCTTCGCCCTGAGCCGCTACGAACTCCCGTTCCGCCGCTCCCTGTTGCTCCTCATGCTCGGCGGCAACCTGCTCCCACCGCAGATCCTCCTCATCCCGGTGTCCAAGCTCAGCGAGGTGATGGGCGTCTTCGACACCCTGCCTGCGCTCATCGGCGTGCAGATCGGCTTCGGCGTCGGCTTCTACGTCTTCGTCCTGCACGGATTCATGCGGTCGATCCCGGTGGAGATCCAGCAGGCGGCGGTCGTCGACGGCGCCGGCCCCTGGCAGATCTTCTGGCGGATCATCCTCCCGCTGACCCGCCCCGCCCTCGCCGCGCTCAGCGCCCTGTCCTTCACCTGGATCTTCAACGACCTGCTCTGGGCCATCACCGTCCTGCGCAGCGACACCAAGATGCCGATCACCGCCGCCCTCATCGGACTTCAGGGCCAGTTCGTGTCGATGTGGAACGTCATCGCGGCCGGCTCCGTCATCGCCGCCGCACCCACCGTCGCCGTCTTCCTGCGCTTCCAGCGGCACTTCGTGGCCGGGCTCAACCTCGGGGCGGTCAAGTGACGTACGAGCGCTGGACCTTGCGCACGGAGAACACCAGCTACACCGTGCGCCTGTCCCCGGACGGCCCCTGGGTCGAACTCGACGCCTGGGGACCGCTCGGCGTCGAGGACGGCCCGTCCGCCCTCGACTGGTCGCGGCGCACCCACTTCATCACGCCCGCCGACGCGGCCCCCGCCGAGTATCTGCCGTACGGCCTACGGCCGTTCACCGGCTCGGAACTGGTGGTGTCGGGCCCGGACGGGGACCGGGGTGCGTGGTGGGAGTTCGACGACGTGGAGGCGGAGGAGACCGCGCTGCGGTTCGCCTTCCGCGACGAACAGCGGGGCCTGCGCACCGTCCTCCACTACGAGACCGTCCCCGGCACGGATGTGATCCTCCGCCGGACCGAGTTCACCGCCACCGACGAACTCCGCCTGGAGCGGCTCGACTCGGCCGCCCTGAACATCCCGATCAGCGGAGTCGCTCGCCTCACGTATCTCACGGGCCAGTGGTCGCAGGAGTTCCAGCGCACCCAACTCGACCTGCCCAGAGGTACGTTCACCATCGGCAGCCTGCAAGGCGTACCGGGGCACGCCTACGCGCCCTGGCTCGCGGTGCAGGACGGCGAGGCACCGGCCGCATACGGCGTCGCCCTCGCCTGGCCCGGCAACTGGCACATCACCGCTGAGGCCGAACCCGGTGGTGCCGTACGGGTGCGAGCGGGCCGTGTGCCGCACGAGGGTGCAGTACTGCTCGCCCCCGGCGAAACCCTCGTCACCCCCCAACTCGCCTGCGCCTTCAGCCCGGACGGCCTCGACGGACTCTCCCGCGTCTGGCACCGCTACGAGCGACACCTCTCCGGCGAGCGCCTGCACCGCCCCCGCAAAGTCCTCTACAACTCCTGGGAGGCCACCGGCTTCGACGTCGACGCGGCCGGGCAACTGGAGCTGGCGAAGACGGCCGCCGACATCGGAGCCGAACTGTTCGTCGTCGACGACGGCTGGTTCACCGGACGCGCCGACGACACCGGCGGACTCGGCGACTGGTGGCCGGACCCGGCCGCCTTCCCCCAGGGCTTCGCCCAATTCATCACGGACGTAAGGGCGTTGGGGTTGGACTTCGGCCTGTGGATAGAGCCCGAGTCCGTGAGCCCGGGCAGCCGTCTGCACGCCGAACACCCCGAGTGGGTCTACCGGATCGAGGGCCGCCCCGGCCGGCTCGTCCGCAACGAGCTCCTCCTGGACCTCGGCCGGACCGACGTCCAGGATTTCGTGATCGGCACGCTCGACCGGCTGCTCGGCACGTACGACATCAGCTACCTCAAGTGGGACATGAACCGGCCGCCCACCGAACGCGGACGCCCCGGCGCCGGTCGGGTCGATCTGGACGCCGAGCACGTCGCCGGATACCTGCGCGTCCTCGACCACCTCCGGTCCGCCCACCCCGACGTCACCGTCGAGGGCTGCGCGGGCGGCGGCGGCCGGATCGAGCACGCGACCATCGCGCGCACGGACGTGGTCTGGCCCAGCGACAACACCGCCCCGCTGGACCGGTTGAGGATCCAGTACGGCTTCCTGCACGCGCACGCCCCGCACGTCATGAGCTCCTGGGTCACCGACGCGCCCGGCGTCTTCGACCCACGCCCGCGCAGCCTCGCCTTCCGCTTCGTCAACGCCATGTGCGGAGTGCTCGGTGTCGGCGCGGACCTGCGCGCCTGGACGCCGGAGCAGCGGGCCGAGGCCGCCGGGTGGATCGCCCGGTACAAGGAGGTGCGGGACGTGATCCACCACGGCGAGGCACGGCTCCTCGGTACACCGGAGGACCCGAGCTGCGGTGTGCAGTACGACGCCGGGGACCGGACCGTCGTCGCCGCGCTGAGCACCGGGCGGCTCGACGGGGCCCCGCTCGTGCCGGGGCGTCCGGACCGGCTCCGGCTGCGGGGACTCGAACCGGCGGCGCGCTACCGGGACACGGCGACCGGGACGTCGTACAGCGGAGCCCATCTGCTGCACTACGGGCTGCCGTTCGCCTGGAGTGGCGGTCACGACGCCGACCTGGTCGTGCTGCTGCGCGAGTGAGCCCCGTTATGTTTCCAGCAAGCCCTGACGCGCGAAGGAGTCGAACCCCACGATGGACCAGCCCGTACGACGGCACGGCGCCCGCTTCACCGGGCGCACGGCCGTGATCACCGGAGCGGCCTCAGGAATCGGCGCCGCCACGGCCGTACGCCTCGCCGAGGAGGGAGCGGCCGTCGTGCTCGTCGACATCGCCGAGGAGCGGGGCGAGGCGGTGGCGGAGCGGATCGGCAAGGACGGCGGGCGGGCCCGGTTCGTGGCCGCCGATGTCGCGGCCGAGGACGACTGGACGCGGATCGTCGAGGCCGCGCACGGCTTCGGGCCCGTCGACGTCCTCGTCAGCAACGCCTTCACCGTCGACGTCACACCCGCCCACGAGATGAGCCTCGCCTCCTGGCAGCGGCAGCTCGACGTCAATCTGACCGGCAGCTTCCTCGGCTTCCGGGCGGTCCTGCCCGATCTGGAGAAGCGGCGGGGCGCGGTCGTGCTGACCTCGTCCGTGCACGCGTACAGGGGCCTTCCCGGGCATCCCGCCTACGCCTCCGCCAAAGGGGCCCTGCTCTCCCTGTGCGGCCAACTCGCCGTCGAATACGGGCCTGTTGTGCGTGTCAACGCCGTCGTGCCAGGCCCGATACTCACCGCCGCCTGGGACAGGGTGCCGCCCGAGGAACGGGAACGGAGCATCGCCGAGACGGCGGCCCGCCGCTTCGGCACACCCGAGGAGGTGGCCGCTGCCATCGCGTTCCTCAGCGCGGACGAAGCCTCCTTCATCACCGGTACGAGTCTCGTGGTGGACGGCGGCTGGAGCGTCGTCAAGGCCTCCGCATGACCACGCTCCCCAACCAGCAGAAAGGCTGTACGACATGACGCCCTATGCCCGTCGAGGCGTCCACGGCCAGACCGTGGAACTCCTCGCCCGCCGCATCCTGGGCGGTGAGATCGCAGAAGGGGCCACGCTCGATCTCGTGGCGCTGCAGAGCGAGTTGGACGTGAGCCTGACCGCGCTGCGCGAGTCGCTGAAGGTGCTCGCGGCCAAGGGAATGGTCGACGCCCGTCAGCGTCGCGGTACTTTCGTGCGACCCCGTGCCGAGTGGAACCTGCTCGACGCGGACGTGCTGCGCTGGCAGTTCGAGGGAGCCTCCACCACCGAGTCCGACCGGGCGCTGCTGCACAGCCTCGCCGAAGTGCGCGCCATCATCGAACCCGCCGCCGTCCGCCTCGCCGCCCAGCGCCGCACCGACGAGGACCTGGCCGCCCTGGACGGCGCCCTCGACGCGATGGGGGAGCAGGGCGGCGACGCGGCCCACGCTGTCGAGGCCGACCTCGCCTTCCACCGCGCGCTGCTCGCCGCCACCCACAACGAACTCCTCGAACGCATGGAGATGGTGATCGAGTCGGGGCTGGCGCACCGCGACCGCATCGTGCACAGCGCCCCGCACAGCGAGGACCCGGTCCCGGCCCACCGCGCCGTCCTGGACGCCGTACGCGACAAGGACCCGCAGGCCGCCGAGGCCGCGATGCGTGCCCTGCTCGACCAGGCCGGCCGCGATCTGGACCGCCTCGGCGACTCCGAAGAGGGTTCGGAAGAAGACTCCGAAGAGGGCTCCGAAAAGACGGAAGGCTCCCGCTCCCAGTGAAGATCACCCGTATCGAGACCTTCCTGGTCCCGCCCCGCTGGCTGTTCTGCCGGGTGGAGACCGACGAGGGCGTGGTCGGCTGGGGCGAACCGGTCGTCGAAGGGCGCGCCGAGGTGGTGCGTGCCGCGGTCGACGTCCTGGCCGAACACCTCGTCGGCCAGGACCCGTTGAGAATCCAGGACCACTGGCAGGTGATGTCCAAGGGCGGCTTCTACCGGGGCGGCCCCATCCTCTCCAGCGCCGTCGCGGGCCTCGACCAGGCGCTGTGGGACATCGCCGGGAAGACCTACGGCGCTCCCGTGCACGCCCTGCTCGGCGGCCCGGTGCGCGACCGCGTCCGGGTCTACGCGTGGGTCGGCGGCGACGAACCCGCCCAGCTGAGCGAGCAGATCGCCGCCCAGGTGGAGGCGGGCTTCACCGCCGTGAAGATGAACGCCGCCGGGGCCACCTCACCGATCCCCACCCCCGCCGAGACCGCCGCGATCGTCGCCCGTGTCGCCGCCGCCCGCGAGGCACTCGGCCCGGACCGCGATGTCGCCGTCGACTGCCACGGCCGCTTCACCGCTCCCGCCGCCCGCCGCGTCCTCACCGAACTCGCCCCGCTGCACCCGCTGTTCGTGGAGGAACCCGTCCTGCCGGAGCACGGTCACCTGCTGGCGGGCCTGGTGGAGTCGAGCCCGGTACCCCTCGCCACCGGTGAACGCCTCTACGGACGCGCCGAGTTCCTGCCCCCGCTCACCGCGGGCATCGCTGTCGTCCAGCCCGACCTGTCCCACGCCGGCGGTATCTCGGAGGTGCACCGCATCGCGTCCCTCGCGGAGGCCTACGGCGCCCAGCTCGCCCCGCACTGCCCGCTCGGCCCGATCGCGCTGGCGGCCAGTCTGCAGGTCGCGTTCGCCACCCCCAACTTCCTCATCCAGGAACAGAGTCGGGGCATCCACTACAACAAGGACGCCGACCTGCTGTCCTACCTCGTCGACCCCGCGCCGTTCCGGTTCGTCGACGGCCACGCCCTGCGCGGCGACGCCCCCGGCCTCGGCATCACCGTCGACGAGGCCGCCGTACGCGCCGCCGACCGCACTGGTCACGCCTGGCGCAACCCCGTGTGGCGGCACGCCGACGGCTCCTTCGCGGAGTGGTGACCGTGCCGCTGGACATCGTTATCGACCCTGCCCACGGCGGCCGTTGGACCTCGCTGCGGGCGGGGGACCGTGAATGGCTGTGGCGGCGCGACGCACCCGAGCGGGAGAAGGTGTTTCCCGGCGAGGCCTTCGTGGACGCGGGTGGGCTTGAGGAGTGTGTTCCCACGGTGCGTGGCACCCCCGATCACGGGGACGCCTGGTCACGGCCCTGGACGCGGGAAGCGGGGGCGGACGTCGTCCGCTGCGACCGGTTCAGCCTGTCCCGCAAGGTGCGCCCCACCTCCGACGGAGCCGAGGTCGACTACGTCCTGACGGCCGACGCGGGCTTCCGCTTCGTATGGGCCGCGCACGCCCTGCTCGACCTCTCCGACCAGGCGGGGCTGCACCTGCGGGACGGAGCGCGCACCAGGCTCTTCCCGGAGGCGGCGCCGCTGTTGGACGGGGTGTGGCCGGAGGGCGCTCCGTGGGTAGAGGGTGACTGGCCCGCGCCGGGCGGACTGCGCCTCGACCGGTTCGGACCGGACGACGGTACTGCCGTAGGAGCCGTCGTGGACGCTTCACACTGTTGCGTCCACGACCGGGCCGACCGTCTCTCCCTCGCCCTCGAAGCGGACGGGCAGCCCTTGTCCATCGCCCTGTGGCGCAACCTGGGCGGCTTTCCCGCCCCGGACTCCTACCGCAGCACGGGCGTCGAACCGATGCTCGGCCGCGTCTTCGACCTCGCCGAGGCCGGCCCCGGGGATGCCGCCCGGGTGCCCGCCTCGGGTGAGGTGCGGTGGCGGCTGACGCTGACCACACACTGCCGTTGCGGCTGAACCGACCTGCACGGGAAGGGAATTCGTCACATGGATCTTGAAGACGCCCGAGCAGTCGCCGTCGGAGTCGACGGGGGCGAAGGGGCGGTGGTCTGCATCGGGGAGACCATGGCGGCCCTGGCGCCCGCGCCGTCCGCGTCGCTGGAGAGCGCCGACGACCTGCGTGTGTCGGTGGCCGGCGCGGAGTCGAACGTGGCCATGTACCTGGCGGACCTGGGAATCCCCGTGTCCTGGCTCTCGGCCGTGGGGGACGACGCGTTGGGTCGGCGGGTGCTGGCCGAGGTCGGCGCGGCGGGAGTCGACGTAGGCGGAGTGCGCCGCGACCCGGAGCGGCCCACGGGCCTGCTGGTGAAGGAGCCGACCGGCAGCCGGACCCGCGTCCACTACTACCGCGGCAACTCGGCGGCCTCGGCGATGGGCCCCGACGTACTCGACGACGAGCGGCTCAGGTCGGCCTCCGTCGTCCATCTCACGGGCGTGACCGCGGCGCTGTCCCCGTCCTGCCGGAGCCTGCTGGCCACCGCGCTCGCCGTCCCCGCCGGCGAGCGGCCGTACGCCATCAGCTTCGACGTCAACCATCGTCCCGCGCTGTGGCCGCCCGACACGGCCGCCACCGTGCTCCGCGACCTCGCCGACCGGGCCGACATCACGTTCGTCGGGCTCGACGAGGCACAGGAACTCTGGGACCCGGACCTCGAACCGGCCGACGTACGACGGCTGTTGCCCCGTCCGCGCCTCCTCGTCGTCAAGGACGGCGGGCATTCGGCCGTCGCCTTCAGCGCGGAGGGCACATGGACCGTGCCCGCGCCGGCCACGGACGTGGTGGAGCCGGTCGGCGCCGGCGACGCGTTCGCCGCCGGGGTACTGGCCGGTCTGCTGCGCGGCGGCGGCGCGCTCCTGGATGCCCCGG
>NZ_JAWOAI010000141.1:0-20337 GCF_033194735.1 Streptomyces sp. W16 | reverse complement strand
CGGCGCAGCCCTCGGGTGGGGGCGGCGAGGCAGACCGGGGCCCGGCCCTCCTGGGTGAGGACCACCGCCAGCCTGGCGTCGTGTTCCACGCCGGGCCGGAAGAACCCGGCGGGCCACAGCGGCGCGGGCACGGTGGTGATCTGCACCCCGGACTGGCCCTGGGAGAGCCGCCGCAGCAGCCGGGCCACGGCCTGGTCGGCGCCCGGGCCCGGCAGCGCGACCGAGGTGCGGTCCCGGGGCAGGCCGCGGTACAGCTCGTCGTCCCGGTCGAGGACGAACACGGCGGCGGGCGTGTTGGTGAGCCGCGCGGTGCCGTCGGCGGCGACCTCGACGAGTTCCTGGAGGGAGCGCGCCGCCTGGATGGTGACGATCATCTCGGACAGCAGGGTCAGCCGTCTGACGAGCGCCTGGTCGTCGGCGCGCAGCCGGGCGGCCCGGACCGCGGCCCGGACGGCCGCCTCGATCTCCTCGGGCTCGGCGGGCACCGTCAGATAAGCCTCGTCGCCCGCGTCGAGCGCCGGACAGCGGTCGCTCGGGGGGACGGCGAGGGCGGAGACGTGCACGACCGGCAGGCCCGCCATGCGCGGCCGTTCCTTGAGCAGCCGGCAGAGTTCGAACCCGCTCATGTCCGGCAGGTGCACGTCGATCAGGGCCACGTCGGGCAGGTTCCCCTTGCGCAGCCGCACGTCGAGCTCGGTGAGCGCCTCGCCGCCACTGCCGACCGAGAGGACCCGATGACCGGCCCGGCTCAGCACACTCTCGACCGCGAACCGGCTCCCGGGCTCGTCGTCCACGAGCAGCACGGTCGCGTGCGTCAGTTTGCCGTTGACGTCCATTTTTCAGACCTGGCCCTTTGACACACCGGTGGGGCAGGCCGGTGTCCGCAGCCCGCCCCACCACGATAATGCGCTTTCAGGATGTCCGGGTGAATACCGCCACAGTGCGTTCCGGAACCACGAAAGTGCCGGTCCCCCTGTCGTACGAAGCGGACTTCACGACGGCGTCCGCGCCCGCCGCCTGCACCGGGTGCAGCCGGTAGCCGGTACCGGCCAGGGCGTCCACCTTCTGCTCCTGACCGCTCGGCGTCGCGTTGAACACGACCACGAGATCACCGAGTTCCATGGTGATCACCCCGGGCGTCTCGTCCTTCCCGGACAGCGGGAACGACAGCTTCGCCTGCACCTGCCCGGCCGTGTCGAGCGAGAACACGCTCTCCGTCGTACGGATCTTCAGCAGGTCCTGATACGCGGCCGAGGCCCCCTCGATCTGCCCGCAGCCCACCTTGACCGAAGTCAACAGGCCTTTGGCGTACGGCCACTTGGACGCGTTGTCGGCCGCCATCGGCAGCCCCCGCCCGAAGCCGTTGCCGTCCGCGCAGTTCCAGTGGATCGCGTTGAACCAGTCCCCGCTGTCGAAGGAGTTGCGGTCCAGGGACTTGGAGCGCAGCAGGTCGGTCCCGGCCTGGGAGAGGGACGGCCCCTGCGACAGGGTGGCGGTCGCCATCGCGAGGACCTGCGTCCGGGCCCGGTCGGCGGCGCTCGTCCCGGCGGGCAGCTTGTACGTCAGCGCGTCGAACAGCGACTCGTTGTCGTGCGCGTCGACATAGGCGAGGGCGTCGCCGGGCGCGTCCGCGTATCCGGCGGCCGTGCCGTTGTAGTCGATCTCGGCGCCGGTGACGTCCTTCCCGTCGGTGTCGGTGAAGCGGTACTTGGCGAGGTTGCCGCTCAGGCCGACCTTGATGAGATCCTGGTAGTGCAGGAGGCGGGCCTTCTGCTCGGCCGAAGTGCCGTTCGCCGTGGAGGAGTTGGGGTCGGTGTAGAGCCCGGACGCGAAGCCCTGGACACCGGGGTCCGCGTCGAAGGGGCTGCCGCCGCGCACCGCGTCACGGGCCCGGTCGGAGAAGGTCGCGATGCCCGTGCCGGCCATGTTCTTCTGCGTGGCCTGCACGAAACGGGCGTCGTCGGCGACCTCGCCGAAGTTCCAGCCCTCGCCGTACATGATGATCTTCTTGCCGTCGACGCCGTCCTTCGCGAGCGTCAGCGCGTCAAGTGCCTTGCGTACGGCGAGGATGTTGGCCTTCGGCTGGTGGCCCATGAGGTCGAAGCGGAAGCCGTCGACCTTGTACTCCTTGGCCCAGGTGACCACGGAGTCGACGACGAGCTTGCCCATCATGGCGTTCTCGGTCGCCGTGTTGGCACAGCAGGTGGAGGTGGCCACGCTGCCGTCGGCCAGCAGCCGCTGGTAGTAGCCGGGCACGATCTTGTCCAGGACCGAGTAGTCCGCCTGCCCGCTGGCCGCCGTGTGGTTGTAGACCACGTCCATGACGACCCGCAGGCCGTCCTCGTTCAGCGACTTGACCATCTTCCGGAACTCGACGGTACGGCCGGTGCCGTCCGGATCGGTGGCGTACGAACCCTCGGGAACCGTGAAGTGGTACGGGTCGTAACCCCAGTTGTAGGCGTCCTTCGCGGCGACGGCCGCCACGCACTCCTGCTGCTGCTCCGAGTCGGCGGCGTAGGAGGCGAGGTCGCAGTCGGTGGTCGACTGCTCGGACTTCTTCTCGGGGATGGTCGCGATGTCGAAGGCGGGCAGCAGATGCACGTACGACGTCCCGGACTTGGCCAGCTCCCGCAGATGCTTGGAGCCGTCGCTGTTCTTGTCGGTGAAGGCGAGATACGTGCCTTGGTCCTTCGCGGGGACCGTCTTGTCCGCGACGGAGAAGTCCCGGATGTGCAGCTCCTGGATCTCGGCGTCCTTCAGCGCCACCGCCTTGGGCTTCTTCAGGCTCGACCAGCCGCTGGGGGCAAGGGACTTGTCGTCGAGGTCGACGACGAGGCTGCGCTCGGAGTCGGCGGTGAGGGCGACCGAGTAGGGGTCGGTGACCTGGTTGGTGACGAGTTTCCGGACCGTCGGCGCCCACACCTTCACGACGTACTGGTACGGCTTGTTCTTCCAGGAGGCCGGACCGGTGACGGACCAGACGCCGGTGGTGGCGTCACGGCTCATCTGCTTCAGCGAGCCGTCCAGATCCAGTTGGACCGACTGGGCCGTCGGCGCCCAAACCGCCAGCGTGGGACGGCCGTTACGGAAGACCGGACCGAGGTCGGCCTTGGTCGCGGCGGCGTACACGTCGTCGAGGACACCGGCGATCTGCACGCCTGTCGCCGCCAACACCGCGCCGTTGACGGCCCGTTGGGAGGCGACGAGCTGACCGGTCAGGGCCTCCCGCACCCGGCCCCGGTCACGCGGATCGACGGACCAGGCCGTGTAGTCCTTCAGATAGGGGAACTCGGCCTTCTGTGCGTCGGTGAGCGTGGTCTTCGACAGCCGCAGCCACCGCTCGTCGTCACTCGTCAGCGTGCCGTCCTTCACGGCGATGGAACCGTCGTGGGAGTACAGGAGTTGGGTGGAGGCAGCCGCGTCGGAGCCGTTCCAGGCGACCGTGTTCCGGTCGATCCAGACCGCCTTGGAGGTGGTCAGGTCGAGGGCCGCCGCGCTGCCCGCGGGCTGCGGCAGGAGGTACTTCTCCTGGCCGTTCAACAGCCACACCTCGTAGCCGTTGGACTTGAGGTCGAGCGACTGGTCGGCGGAGAGGTCCTTCTCGTCGCCCTTGTGGATGATGTAACTGAGGCTGGTGGCACCGGAGTTGAGCGGCACCTCGAAGACGGCGCCGTAGGCGTCGGTCCTCACCGGCTGCAGCGGGCTCGACCAGTCGGTGGGGTTCGCGGCGCCCGTCCAGACGTGCAGGCCCCAGCCGGTGTAGTCGCCGTCCGCGCGGTGGTAGTGGATGACGGCTTTGGCAGTGTCCTGCGCCGGGTAATCGGGCTTCTCCGTCTGTACGGCCTCCTTGCCCTGCTCGATCCAGACCTCGCCGGTCTTGGTGACATCGATCGAACGGTCGGCGGAGACGTCCTTGTTACCGTCCTTGTCGATCACCAGGAAGCCGACGTTCGTCGCGCCGGGCTTCAACTTGACGTAGGCGAAGGCGCCGTAGGCATCACGCCCGATGAACGGGTGGCTGGCCGGCCAGGTGGTCGCCTCACCGTCCGCGAGGTCGCCCCAGGCGTACAGGCCCCAGTTGTCGTAGTCGCCGTCGGTGCGCTTGTAGTGGACGATCGCGTAGTCGCGGGAGGAGGCGGTGGGGATCTCCTCGGCGGGCGGGGTGCCGGAGGTGGAGGCGGCTGTCGCGCTCGCCGTGCGTCCGCTGGAGTCGACCACAACCGCCTTGTACCGCAAGGCTGTTCCGGGCGCCACGGCCTTGCCGATGATCTGGGTGACCTTGTACGGGGCGTGGTCGGCTGAACCGAGCGTCTGCCACTTGCCGTTGCCGGTCTGGGCGGCGAAGACGACCCGGTTGAGCCGGCCGCCGGCGACATCCGCGCTCAGCTCGACGGTGCCGGTGGCTCCGGCGTCCGGGGCCTTGAGGGTGATCGTCGGGTTGCTGGAAGGCCGGGCGAGGGAGCCGGCCGCCTTGAGGACGATCGCGGAACCGGCCGGGACGGTGACGGTGACCTTGTTGTCGGTGCCGCTCGTAGCAGTGGCCGAAGTCCCGTAGATCCCCCGGTACTTCATGTCCGGCGAACCGGTCGCGAAGGTCGCCGTCTGCGCGGTGTCGGCGTTGTTGAGGGCGACGACGTACTCGGCGCCGCCACTGGTCCGGGTGAAGGCGTAGACACCGGCGCCGTCGGCCGCGTAACGCTCGGTCTGCACACCGTCGGTCAGTGCCGGGTTGTCCTTGCGCAGCTTGGAGAGAGCGGCGATCTCCTTGTACAGCGGGGCAGTTGGGTCGTAGGCGTCGCTCGCGGCGGTCCGGTCGGTGCCGATCTCGTCGTCGTCGAGATAGTCGGCGACCTTCGAGGCGAACATCGTCTGGCGGGCGTCCTTGTCGCCGCCGGAGCCGGTGAAGCCCTGTTCGTCGCCGTAGTAGACGACGGGGTTGCCGCGGCTGAGGAACATCAGCTCGTTGGCGAGCCTGTCCTTGGCGAGGAGTTCGGCGTCGGTGGCCTTCGGGTTGTCCTGGTCGAGGAAGTAGCCGATGCGGCCCATGTCGTGGTTGCCGAGGAAGGTGACCTGCTCGTACGCGTTCGCCTTGTCGGTCGTGTACTTGTAGTCGTCGCCGAAGACACTCGCGAGCTTCTGCGCGCTGCCGCCCTGCGAGGCGTAGGAGCGGGCCGCGTCCTGGAAGGGGAAGTCGAGCGTGGCGTCCAGGCGGCCCTGGGTGACGTACGGCGAGGTGACCGACGTGTCGGCGGAGTAGACCTCGCCGAACATGAAGAAGTTCTTCCGGCCGTGCTGGGCCGCGTACTTGTCGAGCGCGGTGGCCCACTGGGTCCAGAAGTCCATGTCGACGTGTTTGACGGTGTCGATGCGGAAGCCGTCGACGTCGAAGTCGCGCACCCACTTCTCGTAGATCTTCTCCATGCCGCTGACGACCTCGGGACGTTCGGTCCACAGGTCGTCGAGGCCGGAGAAGTCGCCGTAGGTGGCGTTCTCGCCGACGTAGGTCGAGTCGCCCCGATTGTGGTACATCGTGGGGTCGTTGAGCCAGGACGGGACCTTCACGTCCGCCTTGTCGGCGGGGACGGTCGGCGTCTTCGGGAAGGAGGAGGTGCTGACGGTGGGGAAGGTCTTCGTGCCGTCCGCGTAGTCGGCGTCGTCGAAGGGCTGCCCGTCCTTGGTGAGGTAGGGGAAGGCGCCCTTGGAGAGGTAGTCGTAAGACTTGCCCTCGTAGTCGACGACGTCGGCGGTGTGGTTGGTGATGACGTCGAAAAAGACCTTCATGCCCTTGGCGTGCGCCTTGGAGATGAGGGTCGCGAGGTCCTTGTTGGTGCCGAAGTGCGGGTCGACCTTCGTGAAGTCCGTTATCCAGTAACCGTGGTAGCCGGCGGAGGCGTCGGACCCCGTCCCCTGCACGGGCTGGTTCTTGAAGATGGGGGCCATCCAGATGGCGGTGGTGCCGAGGCCCTTGATGTAGTCGAGCTTCTTTGTCAGGCCCTTGAGATCGCCGCCCTGATAGAAGCCCTTGTCGGTGGGGTCGTAGCCGGTGCTGAGGCGTGAACCGGTCAGCCCTCCCTGGTCGTTGGAGGTGTCGCCGTTGGCGAACCGGTCCGGCATCACGAAGTAGAACTGCTCGCGGGTGTCGTCGTGCCGGGCGGGCGTGGCCGCCAGCTTCGCGTCGGACGGAGGTGCGGGCGGGGTCGCGGCGTGGGCGGCGAGGGGCTGGAGGAACACTGCCGCGAGGACGGTCGCGGCGAGGGCCGCGATCCATCTCGGGGACGGGGTGCGACGTGCCGTGAGCAGGTTCGGCGAAGTCCGCTGCGGTTCGGCAGCGCCCCGAAGGGGCGCGGGGCCGTATGCATCAGCGGCTCCGCCACGGGGCGCGGCCGGCCACGACCGCGCCGCGGACGACGGACGACGCGTCCCTGCACTTCCAGCGGAGCGCCTCGGCGCCGGCCATCTCGGTATCACAGGCGTGAACTCCTTGCGATTACGGCTCAGTTCGGGTCCGACCCCGGCGAGACCGTATCGCCGACGCAAGGGTTGCAGCAAGGGGCCTGAAAGTCACAGAAAGAACTTTCAGCAGCAACCTTGACGTGCCCTTCTCAACTGGCCCACGCTCACCAGTTGTTGAACGCCGAATCCTCTCTTCCGGAGCCGCAGATGAGCAGATACGGACCATCACGGCGTATGACGAGCGCCATCGCCGCCGGCGCCCTCGCCCTGGCGGGCGTCATCGCACTCCCCGCCGCCACCGCCCACGCGGACACCTCCGCCAAGGGCGACGTCATCGCCAACCTCTGGGAATGGAACTGGGACTCCGTCTCCTCGGAGTGCACCGACGTGCTGGGCCCGGCCGGTTACGGCGCGGTCCAGGTGGCGCCGCCCGCCGAGTCGCTCAAGCAGACCAACTACTACTGGTGGGACGTCTACCAGCCCTACTCGTACAACCTGAACAGCCGCTTCGGTACGGCGGCGCAGTTCGCGAGCATGGTGTCCGCGTGCCACACGGCGGGCGTGAAGGTCTACACGGACGCGGTGATCAACCACACGGCCGCGCAGACCGGCACCGGCTACAACGGCACCACGATCACCAGCAAGTACGACACCCCCGACTGGGACCCCGGCGACTACCACACCTCCGCGGACTGCCCCACCTCCGACCTGACCATCCAGGACTACTCGAACCTCACTCAGGTCCAGAACTGCGAACTCCTGGGCCTGCCCGACCTGAAGACCGGCTCCGACTCGGTCCGCGCGGGCATCGCCAACTTCCTGAACAAGCAACTCGCCCTCGGTGTCGACGGGTTCCGGGTCGACGCGGCCAAGCACATCCCCGAGACCGACCTGGCCGCGATCGAGGGCAAGCTGACGAACACGACGGCGGGTTCGGCGCCGTACGTCTTCCAGGAGATCTACCCGGGCTCGACCCCGCAGCCCAGCGACTACTACGCCTCGGGTGACGTCCTCGACTTCACCTACGCGAGCAAGATGAAGTCGGCGTTCCAGGGCAACGTGAGCGACCTGTCCGCCCTGGAGAGCAGCGGCATCCTCCCGGCCGCCAACTCGGTGTCCTTCGTGACGAACCACGACACCGAACGCAACGGCCTCCACATGAGCTACAAGGACGGCGACACCTACAAGCTCGCCAACCTCTTCCAGCTCGCCTACAAGTGGTCCACCCCGACGGTGTACGCCAGCTGGGAGTGGACGCAGAGCGACCAGGCACCGCCGAACTCGTCCGGCTTCGTCACCAACACGGACTGCTCCAGCGGCAGTTGGTACTGCCTCGACCGGGACACCGGGGTCGTCGGCATGGTGGCCTGGCACAACGCGGTGGACACGGCGGCGGTCTCCAACTGGCAGACCAAGTCGTCGAGCGTGATCGGCTTCGGTCGTAGCGGAGCGGGCTTCTTCGCGCTCAACAACGGTTCCTCGTCGGCGACTTACAGCTTCACGACGGGTATGGCCGACGGCACGTACTCGAACGTCATCGACGGCGGCGCGTCCACGGTCACCGTCTCCGGCGGCAGCGCGTCGATCACCGTCCCGGCGAAGAGCGCGGTCGCGTTCTACAACTCCTCCTACACCTGCACGGTCGGCTGCGACGACACGGGCGGCGGCTCGTCCGGTTCCACGGTGACCGCGACCTTCAACGAGTACGCGTCCACCACGTCCGGTACGAGCGTCTACGTCGTCGGTTCGATCGACGCGCTCGGCGCCTGGGACACGTCGAAGGCGGTCGCGCTGTCCTCGTCCGGGTACCCGGTCTGGTCCGGGGCGGTGAGCGTGCCGACCAACACGTCCTTCACCTTCAAGTACATCAAGAAGGACGCGTCCGGAAACGTCACGTGGGAGTCGAACGCCAACAGAACGGCCACGACGACCAGTTCGGCGGTCTCGCTCAACAACTCCTGGAACGTGGCCGACGCCGACGCCACCGACGTGACCTTCAACGAGTACGCGACCACCACCCTCGGCACCAACGTCTACGTCACCGGCTCCATCGCCTCGCTCGGTTCCTGGAACACGAGCGACGCGATCCCGCTGTCCTCGGCGTCGTACCCGACGTGGAGCAAGCTCGTCATCGTCCCCAAGAGCACGGCCTTCACCTACAAGTACATCAAGAAGGACAGCTCGGGGACCGTGACCTGGGAGTCCGGCACGAACCGCTCGTACACGACGGGCACCTCGTCCGGCTACACGGCGAGCGACACCTGGAAATAGGCCTTTCCGAGATCTCCCTCCATCTCCTGCGAACAAATCCGCCGTGCCGCGCATCGGACCTTGTGCAGGGCACCAGAGGACGGCACAGGGCGCACACCGCGGCCCGCGCCGCGGAGCAGGAGTGGAGCACCATCACCGTGAACCAGCAGCAGAACACCACCGCCCAGGCCGGTACCACCAAGCCCCGGCACCGCGCCGACCGCCGTTTCGGGCGTACGGTGGTCGGTCTGGCCGCCGTCGCCGGGCTGGGGCTCGCGGCCTGGGCGAGCACCGCCAACGCCGCGACCTCCAGCACCGCGAGGGCGACGCCGACCTGCTCCGCCGCCGCGCTCAAGGTCACCTTCGGCCGACAGCTCGCCGGTGGCATGAACCACCAGGGTGTCGTCATCACGCTGCGCAACCTGAGCGGCAGGACCTGCGCGCTGCGCGGCTACCCCGGCCTGGGCCTGGAGAACTCCGCGCACAGGAAGCTCACGGCCCACACCCACTGGGGCAACACCTGGTACGCGCACAACCCCGGGAAGAAGACCCTCGCCCTCAAGGACGGCCAGAGCGCCGAGGCCGTCGTCGCCTGGACCCACGCCAACACCGCCACCTCGGGCGCGGTCCGCGCCTCCTTCCTGGAGATCACCCCGCCCGGCTCCACCCAGCACAAGACGCTGGCCTTCCCCCAGTGGGTCGACCACGGCGACCTCAGCGTCACCGCGCTGGCCAGGCACATCACCGTCAACTCCTGACCTGCGCGGTCGACGGTCAGACGACGGCCGCCTGAACCGTCAGGGTTCCTTCCGAGGTGTCGATCGTGGCCCGGGTGCCCAGCGGGACGGTCGGCGGGTGCGGGCCGTGGCCGGCCGGGAGCCCGCCGAGGACGGGAACGCCAAGGCGGGTCAGCCGGTCACGCAGGATGTCCGCGATGCCCCATCCCCCGAGGGTCGCGTCGTCGGCATCCTGCTCGAAGCCGAGGAACTGGCCGAGCGCGACACCGCGCAACCCGTCCAGCGCCCCGGCCCGGGCCAGCTGGGTCAGCGCGCGGTCGACCTCCCCGAGCCCCGTACCCCTCTTGTGTTCGAGAAAGAGGATCGCCCCCTTGAGGCTCGGCAGACCGGCGCCGGCCTCGGTGCGGACCGCGTCGAGGTTGCCGCCGACGAGGACACCGGTCGCGGTGCCCTCGACGGTGACCGCCGCAGTGGCCTGGCCCGCGTCCCGGTGGATGACGACGGGATCGGTGGTCATCAGCGCGCGGCGGACGGCGTCGGCCGACTCGGGCCCGCACCATGCGTCGCTCGCGTTGGGGAAGGGCCCGTGCAGGCAGGCCAGGCGGCAGCGGGCCCACAGGGCGAGATGGAGGTGGGTGATATCGCTGAAGCCGACCACCGGTTTCGGGTCATGGCACAGCGCGTCGGTGTCGAGGTCGTCGACGATGCGGTAGGTGCCCTTGCCGCCCATGGCGGCGAACACCGCGCGGATACCCGGGTCGTTGAACGCGGAGTTCAGATCGCAGAGGCGGTCCTCGTCCCGGCCGGCCATGTATCCCCACCGGTCGAAGACATGCTCACCCACCTCGGGCCGAAGCCCCCAGGACGTCAACTGCTCGACGCCGCGGGCGACATGCTCCCGGCCGGGGGGACAGGCCGGAGCGACGATCCGCACCCGGTCGCCCGGCCGCAACCGCGGCGGTCTCAAGGCCGGGAGGTTGCCGGAGGTGTCCATACGGCGATCTTCCTACATACGCGGGGCCGGAACTCCCGCACCCCTCACGGGAGTTCCGGCCCCGCTCCGCTCAGCAGCTCGTCTTGCCCGTGTAGATCGCCAGGGCCGTGTTGGAGGCCAGGGTGGCGGTGAACTGCCCGCTGGAGTTCACCGTCACCGACGTGCTGTTCTGGACGTTGCAGTACGTGCCCGCGGCCAGCGACGTCTGGTACGTCTGGGTCAGCGAGTACGACTCGTGGTTGATCGCCACATAACCCTTGCTGCCGCGCCCGAAGCCGATCGCGTCGTTGCCGTCGTCCCACCAGTTGGTGAGGGACTGGCCGCTGGTGGCGTTGCGGAAGGCGACCATGGACTTGATCTCCGGCCAGGCGTGCTGGCACTTCCAGCCGTCCTGCCAACAGGCCGTCACCGCACCGTTGTTGGGCGGTCCGGCGTCCGTGTCCGACCACTCGTAGCCGGAGTTGATGTCCGGGGCGCCGTAGGGGTAGGCGAGCATGAAGACGTTGGCCAGCGTGTAGTTGGCGCCGTCCTTGTAGTTGAGGGTGGAGCCGTTGCGCTCGGTGTCGTGGTTGTCGACGAAGACACCGGCGACCGAGCTGCTCATGTACCCCCAGCCCTCCCCGTAGTTCTTCAGGTAGGCGAGGTTCTCGTTGTTGAAGACCCGCTTGAGGTCGTAGGCGTAGCGGAACTCCTGGACGTCCCCGTTGCCGGTGTACTCGGTGGGCTGGACGGCCTCTCCGCTGCCGTAGATGACCTCCTGCTTCCAGTACACGGAGGGGTTGCTCAGCCGGGACTTGATGTTCGCGAGGTCGGTCGCCGGGATGTGCTTGGCCGCGTCGATGCGGAAGCCGTCGGCGCCGTAGCCGAGGAGGGTGTTCATGTAGCCGGCGATGGTGGCGCGGACGTACTCCTCGCCGGTGTCCAGGTCGGCGAGGCCCACGAGTTCGCAGTTCTGCACGTTGGCGCGGTTGGTGTAGTCGCTGACCGTCGACGTGCAGTCGTCCATGTCGTACGACGAGTACAGGCCGGGGTAGTTGTACTTCGTGTACGACGAGCCGCCGGTGCCGGTGCCGCTGCCCGCCGACATGTGGTTGATGACGGTGTCGACGACGACCTTCACACCCGCTGTGTGACACGTGCTGATCATGTTCTGGAAGGCGGTCGCGTCGCCGAGCCGCCCGGCGATCTTGTAGCTCACCGGCTGGTACGACGTCCACCACTGGGAGCCCTGTATGTGCTCGGCGGGCGGGGAGACCTGGACGTAGCCGTAGCCGGCGGGGCCGAGGGTGTTGGTGCACTCCTTGGCGACCGAGGCGAAGTTCCACTCGAAGAGGACGGCGGTGACGTCCTTGGTGCCGGGCGGGGAGGCGTGTGCGGTACCGGGGACCAGGAGCGCCGTCGCGGCGGCGAGGGCGAACGTTCCTGCAAGTGATCTGCTGCTGGCCATGTGGGGTTCCTTCTCCGTTGAAGGTTCTTGAATGTTCTTGCTGAAATCCCGTGGAAATCTTGCGGTGGCCAGATGTTAAAGGCCCGCCACCCAAAAGGGCAGCGGGCCGTGTGAAGTTGCTGCAAGAACTTTCGGCCTAGGGGGTGGTGGTCCACCAGACCGTCGTGTCGGCGGGCAGCTTCGCCTCGCCGTCCGCCTCGGTCACCTCACCGCTGGCGAGCAGGAGACGACCGTACGCCGACGTCGTCACCGACTCCCCACCCGTGTTCGCGACACACACGAACTCCCCCCGCCGGAAGGCGAGTACGCCCTCGGGCGCCCGCAGCCACTCCACCGAGTCGCCCGCGCCGAGATCGGGCTGGGTACGGCGGGCGGCGAGCGCGGCCCGGTACAGCTCAAGCGTCGAGCCGGCCGTCCCCGTCTGTGCCTCGATGCTCAACTCGCCCCAGCCGTCCGGCTGCGGCAGCCAACTCCCGCCGTTCCCGAAGCCGTACGACGATCCGTCGCGCGTCCACGGGATCGGCACCCGGCACCCGTCACGGAAGCCGTCCTGGCCCTCACCCCGGAAGTACGCCGGATCCTGGCGCACCTCGTCCGGGAGGTCGACGACGTCCGGGAGACCGAGTTCCTCGCCCTGGTAGATGTACGCCGATCCCGGCAGCGCCAGCATCAGCAGCGAGGCGGCGCGGGCGCGGCGCAAGCCCAACTCCCGGTCCCCCGCCGTGCGGATCTGGGTGCCGAGGCCGGGCGGGTTGGCGAAGCGGGTGGCGTGCCGGGTGACGTCGTGGTTGGACAGCACCCAGGTGGCGGGGGCGCCGACCGGCCGCATGGCCTCCAGCGTCCGGTCGATGACCGTACGGAGTTCCTTCGCGTCCCAATCCGTCGACAGGTACTGGAAGTTGAAGGCCTGGTGGAGCTCGTCCGGACGCACGTAGTTGGCCGTCCGCTCCACCGTCGGGGTCCACGCCTCGGCGACGAAGATGCGCCCGCCCGTCTCCCGCCCCCGCCCTTCCAAGGAAGGCCCTTCGGGCCCCAACTTATTGCCCGCGTACTCGTCGAGGACCGTGCGCCACTGACGGTAGATGTCGTGCACGCCGTCCTGGTCGAAGAACGGCATGACATCGTTGCCCAGCAGCTTGAGCTGTTCGTGCGAGCCGAGGTCGGGCAGACCCTCCGCCTTCACCAGCCCGTGGGCGACGTCGATACGGAAACCGTCGACGCCGATGTCGAGCCAGAAGCGGAGTACCGACCGGAACTCGTCGCCCACCGCCGGGTGTTCCCAGTTGAAGTCGGGCTGCTCGGGGGCGAAGAGGTGCAAGTACCACTCCCCGTCCTCGACTTGGGTCCAGGCCGGCCCGCCGAAGATGGACTCCCAGTCGTTGGGCGGGAGTTCGCCGTGCTCGCCCTTGCCGGGGCGGAAGTGATAGCGCTCCCGCAGCGGCGAGCCGGGCCCTTCCCGCAACGCCCGCTTGAACCACTCGTGTTGGTCCGAGGAGTGGTTGGGGACCAGGTCGACGATGATGCGCAGACCGAGGCCGTGGGCGTCACGGATCAGGGCGTCGGCGTCGAGCAGGTTGCCGAACATCGGGTCCACGGCACGGTAGTCGGCGACGTCGTAGCCGGCGTCCGCCTGCGGGGAGGCGTAGAACGGGCTGAGCCAGACGGCGTCGACGCCGAGGTCACGCAGATACGGGAGTCGGGCGCGTACGCCCTCCAGATCACCCATGCCGTCACCGTTGCTGTCGGCGAAGCTGCGCGGATAGACCTGGTAGATCACCGCGTCCCTCCACCAGTCGCCGCGCTTGGCTTTGGCGGGGTTCGGTGCCGGGGCGATTGCGGAGTGCTGCTGGGTCATGGCGTCCTTGGTGCGTAACGGGGTTGTGGTCATGGGGAGTTGATGACGAGGCGGCCGTGGTGATAGCGGGGTCGGATGAACACCACGACCGCCCCGGGTTGGGGGGTTTGGGGGCGGGCCCCCAAAAGGGGCGCGGGGAACTGCGCGACCAGCCACGACGGCGCCGCAGCCGACAACGAACCCGTCGTCAGCCCTTCGTGCCACCCGCGGTAAGCCCTGTGACCAAGTTCTTCTGCACGAGATAGAAGAACGCGGCCACAGGTATCGCGATCAGCACAGCAGTCGCAGCCATCAGGTTCCGCTGCGCATCGTGCTCGCTCACGAACGTCTGAAGCCCCACCGCGAACGTGTACTTCGTGTCGGACAGCATGAACGTCGAGGCGAAGGCAACCTCGCCGAAAGCCGTGAGGAAGCTGTAGAACGCGGCGACCGCCAGCCCCGGCTTGGCGAGCGGCAGGATCAGTCGCGCGAACGTGCCGAAGGGGTTCAGCCCGTCGACGCGTCCGGCCTCGTCGATCTCGAACGGGATCGTGTCGAAGTAGCCCTTGAGCAGCCAGGCGCAATACGGCACCGCCGTCGAGCAGTAGACGAGGATGAGACCAAGGTAGCTGTCGATGAGCTGCAGATCGGCCAGAATCTGGTACATCGGCACGATGAGTACCGCTATCGGGAACATCTGGGTGACCAGGAGCACCCACATGAACTTGCGGTAGCCGGGGAAGCGCATGCGCGAGACGGCGTAGCCGGTGCTGGCCGCGATGGTCACACCGATGACCGTGGTGCCGAGCGAGACGATCAGTGAGCTCTTCAACCAGTCGAAGAACTCGGTGTGTTGGAGCACGAACGAGTAGTTGCCGAGCGTCATCTTCTTCCAGATGCCGGCCGGGTGAAGGTAGTCGTCCGAGTCCGGGCCGAGGGAGAGGAAGACCAGCCAGGCGATCGGGAAGAGGGCGATCAGGCTCGCGACGATCAGGATGCCGTGCGAGGTGAGGGAGCCGGCCCGGCTCAACTCGCCCCGGCGGCGCGTCCGGTGGGGTGTGGTCGTGGTGCTCATGGGGACTCCTGCCTCAGATCGCGAGCTGTTGGTCGTTGCGGTTCAGCCAGCGGCGGTAGAAGGAGGTGAAGACGATCAGGATGGCCAGCAGCAGGATGCCGTAGGCGGCCGACTGGGCGAAGTCGCGCGGCTGTTGGCCGAAGCCGAGGTAGTACGACCAGGTGACGAGGATCGAGGCGTCGGGGGCCGTGTTGCCGAACAGCAGGAAGATGACGGCGAACTGGTTGAACGTCCAGATGACGCCGAGGAGTACGACGGTGGAGCTGACCGACCTCAGGCCCGGCAGGGTGACGTAGCGGAAGCGCTGCCAGGCGCTCGCGCCGTCCATCTCGGCAGCCTCGTAGAGCGAGGCGTCGATGGACTGCAGTCCGCCGAGCATCGAGACCATCATGAAGGGCACACCGCACCAGGTGTTGACCATGATCGCGGCGGTCCGCTGCCAGAACGTGCTTTCCAGCCAGTCGGGTTGGGGCAGGTGCAGGGTGTGCAGCGCGGTGTTGATGATGCCGCCGTCGGCGAGCATGAAGCGCCAGCCGAACACGGTGACGAAGGTGGGGACGGCCCACGGCAGGATCAGGATGAGCCGGTACAGGGTGCGTCCGCGCAGCTTCTGGTTGAGCAGCAGGGCGAGCGCGAGGCCGATCGTGTAGTGCAGGGTGACGCAGACCGCGGTCCAGACGATCGTCCAGATGAAGTGCGACCAGAAGCGGTCGTACGACGTCGGGCCGAACAGGATGTCCTTGTAGTTGTCGAGCCCGATGAACTTGTAGGTGGCGTCGATGTGGTTGACGCCGATCGTGCGCGCGGTGTTGAGGCTGTTGGCGTCGGTGAGCGTCAGGTACAGGCCGTACACCAGGGGGTAGAGCACGAGGACGCCGAGCACGACGACCACGGGGATGATCATCGCGTACGCGTACCAGTGCTTCTGGTAGCCGGACTTGAGGCGCCCGCCGAGCCCGGGGCGGGGTGCGCGGTCACCGTGGCGCTTGCCGGTCGCGCGGTCGATGGCGACTGTCATGGTTCGTTCGACACCTTCTGGAAGGTCAGGAGTTGGGCCGGTACGCAGGCCGATGGCCGCCGGATCCGTCCCCCACGGCTGTTACTTGCGGATCCGGCGGCCATGCGGGGCTACTTGCTGAAGTCCGGGACCAGCTTCTGGATCGCGAGTTCGGCGTTGCTCAGGCCCTTGGTGAGGGACTCCTTGCCACCGGCGATCTTGGGCAGCTCGGTGTCCAGCGGACCCCACAGGGAGCTGTACTCGGCGAGCGCCGGGCGCGGCTGGGCGGCACCGAGGACGCTCTGGAAGCCGGCGATGCCCGGGTCGGCCTTGACGGCGGCGGTGTAGGCGTCGTCGCGGGTCGGCAGCGTCGAGTTCTTCAGCGCGATCGTCGACTGGGAGGCGGCGGAGGTCATGAAGTTGAGGAACTTCAGGGACGCCTTCTGGTGCGCGGAGTCCGAGCCGGCGTAGACCGAGAGGTTGTGACCGCCGGTCGGGGCACCGGACTTGCCGGTGGAGCCGGCCGGGATCTGGGCGATGCCGAGGTTGGACTTGTCCTTGAAGGCCGAGCCCTTGTAGAAGTTCGTGATCTCCCAGGGGCCCTGGATGATCGAGGCGACCTGGCCGTTGACGAACGCGTCCTGGATGTGGGCGTAGGCGTCGGCGGTGGTGTCGGCGTCGTGCAGGCCCTGGCCGGTGAAGAGGCTGAGCCAGGTGCCGTAGGCCTTCTGCGCGGCGGCGGAGTTCACGGTGATCTTCTTGGCGGCGGCGTCGACGGTGTCGGTGCCCTCGCCGTAGAGGAAGGTCTGCGCGTAGTAGGCCTGGGTGGAGCCCCAGTAGCCGTACACGTCCTCCTTGGCGTCGATCTTGGAGGCGTCGGCCTTCAACTCGTCCCAGGTGGTGGGCGGTGTGGTGATGCCGGCCTTCGCGAAGATCGCCTTGTTGTAGACGAGGGCGAGGGTGTCGGTGACCAGCGGCACGCCGTACGTCTTGCCGTCGTACTGGGCCTGCGTGATCAGGTTCTGCTTGAACTTGGCCTGGTCGGCGAGGGCTTCGGTGCCGTCGAGCGGCAGGAAGTAGCCCTTCTTCGCGAAGGCGGGTGTCCAGCCGACCTCCGAACGCAGCACGTCCGGGGCGCCCTTGGAGCCGGCGGCGGTGTCGAACTTGTTCTGCGCCTGGTCGAAGGGCACGTTGACGTACTTGACCTTGATGTTCTTGTTGGCGGCCTCGAACTTGGCGACCAGGGCCTTGTACGTCGGTGCCTCATTGGTGGCGTTGGAGGTGTCCCACCAGGTGATGGTGACCGGCCCGTCCGCCTTGCCGCTGTCACTGTCACTGCCGCCGCAGGCCGTCGCCGCGAGGGCGAGGGACGCCACCAGAGCGGTGGCCGCTATGCCACGCCGCATGAGTTCTCCTTGAGGGTGAAAGCCCGTGTGCCGCAGGGGGCGGGCCCGTCCGCCGCCCCTGCCACTTGCCGACCGCTCCTTCGCCGCCGCCGGGCGTCGCCGAACGTAACAGCGATGAAAGCGTTGCGAAAGTCCTTGCTGCAAAAAACTGCAAGACGGCCCGAGAGTTACCCGCCCGTGACCTCTCCTCGATCCGGGTGAAACCGAGTATTGATGCGGCTCAGCGGGCGATGAGACACTTGTGCAAGACTCTGCAATCTCTTGCCGCACGCCGTATGCCGACCAGAAGCCGACCAGAACACGAGGGAACGCGATGACGCAGCAACCCGCAGCGCGCCGACGGCCGGTACAGTCCACTCCCGCGCCCACACGGCTTGCCGACATCGCCGCCCAGGCGGGGGTGAGCGAGGCGACCGTCAGCCGCGTCCTCAACGGCAAGCCGGGCGTCGCCGCCACCACCCGCCAGTCCGTCCTCGCCGCGCTCGACGTGCTCGGCTACGAGCGTCCGGTGCGACTGCGGCAGCGTAGCGAGGGCCTGGTCGGTCTCATAACGCCGGAGCTGGAGAACCCGATATTCCCCGCCCTGGCGCAGGTCATAGGGCAGGCGCTGACGCGGCAGGGCTACACCCCGGTGCTCGCCACCCAGACCCCGGGCGGGTCGACGGAGGACGAGCTGACCGAGATGCTCGTCGACCGCGGGGTGGCCGGCATCATCTTCGTCTCCGGACTGCATGCGGACACCTCCGCGGACATGCAGCGCTACGAGCAACTCCGGGCGCAGGGCGTGCCGTTCGTCCTCGTGGACGGCTTCTCGCCCAAGGTGCAGGCGCCGTTCATCTCGCCGGACGACCGCGCGGCGATGACCCTCGCCGTCACCCACCTCGTCTCCCTCGGCCACACCCGCATCGGCCTGGCACTGGGCCCCAAGCGCTTCGTACCCGTACAACGCAAGATCGAGGGCTTCGTCCGCACGATGCAGGACCAACTGGCCCTGACCGCCGAGGACGTGGAGACCCGGCTCGTCCAGCACTCGCTGTACACGCTGGAGGGCGGGCAGGCCGCCGCCGCAGCGCTGATCGACCGCGACTGTACGGCGATCGTGTGCGCGAGCGACATGATGGCGCTCGGCGCGATACGGGCGGCCCGGCAGCGGGGTCTTCGGGTGCCCACGGACGTCTCGGTGGTGGGCTTCGACGACTCCCCGCTGATCGCGTTCACCGACCCGCCGCTGACCACGATCCGTAAGCCGGTGCCGGCGATGGGACAGGCGGCGGTGCGGACGTTGCTGGAGGAGATCGGCGGGACCCCCGCGCCGCACAGTGAGTTCGTGTTCATGCCGGAACTGGTGGTGCGGGGTTCGACGGCTTCGGCGCCTGGGGAGCGGAATCGTCCCTAAGGGGGAGAAAACGCGGCGGCTTGCCCTGCGCTGGTAGTAGTACGGGGACTCTTCTCGTCGTAGAACATGCGAGCCGGACCCGACCAGGGGATGATCGGTCGCGGAAGCCTTTTCTGGCAGACTTCGTGTCTATGGGTGAGACCACCGTGACGACATTGGAAGGCCGTGAAGAAGCCGTTCCGAGCCCCGTCGCGGACGCCGCGGGGCAGGGTTTTCTGCGCCGGTTGCGGACTCCGCGCCGGCCCCGGCTGTGGTTTGAGATCCTGCTGATCGCGGTGAGTTACTGGACGTACTCACAGATCCGCAACGCGGTTCCGGAACAGCGGACCGAGGCACTGCGCAACGCCGACTGGATCTGGCGGGTGGAGAACGACCTCGGCATCGCCGTCGAGCAGTCGGTCAACCACGCGGTGAACTCGGTGACTTGGCTGATCGTCGGCATGAACTACTACTACGCGACACTGCACTTCGTGGTGACGCTGGGTGTCCTGGTGTGGCTGTACCGCAGTCATCCCGGCCGGTACGCGGCGACCCGTCTCGTCCTCTTCGCGACGACGGCCGTGGCCCTGATCGGCTACTACTTCTTCCCGCTGGCCCCGCCCCGCCTGATGAACGGCGGCCACTTCGTCGACACGGTCATGGTCCACCAGACCTGGGGTTCGATGGCCTCCGGCGACCTGAAACACATGTCGAACCAGTACGCCGCGATGCCGTCCATGCACATCGGCTGGTCCCTGTGGTGCGGCCTGACGATCTTCGCCCTGGCGAAACTCCCCTGGGTCCGCGTCCTGGGCCTCCTCTACCCGGCGGCGACCCTCATGGTCATCGTCTCCACGGCCAACCACTTCTGGCTCGACGCGGTCGGCGGCATGCTCTGCCTGGCCTTCGGCTTCACGGTCTCCCGCCTCTGGTACGGCGCGTTCCCGTACGCCCTGCCGAGGACGGTGGCGGTACGGGGAGCGGACGGCCTCTGGCTGCCCACGAAGGCCTAATCCAGGGTTGTGATCGCCCCGGTCCCCTCGGTCGCCCCGGTCGCCGCGTCCCGCAGCGCCCGTAGAAACGCCCGCAGGGCCGGCTGCGGCGGTGCCGTCTCGCGGACCGCCGCATGGATCGTCCGCACCGGCTCCGGATCCCGTACGACCCGTACGACCACGTCCGGGTGGCGGCTGCCCAGCCCCAGCCGGGGAATCAGGGTCACCCCGAGGCCCGCCGCCACGAAACCCTGAGCGGTCACGTAGTCCTCGCTCTGTACCGCGAACCTCGGCCGGAACCCCGCCGCCGCACACGCACCGAGCTGGGCGTCGAGGCACGGCCCCGGCCACTCGCTCCCGACCCACGCCTCCTCGGCCAGCTCCCGCAGCTCCACACTCCGCCGCGCGGCCAGCCGGTGCCCCTTGGGCAGCACGGCGAGATACGGATCATCGAGCAGCTTCACCAGCCGTACGCCGTCTGGAGCGCGGGAGCTGGGGGAGCCGTGGGGACTGCCGGAACCGCCGGAGCCGCCCACCACCAGCGCGACATCCGCCCGCCCCTCCTTCACCTCGGGCAGCGGATCCTCGGGGTCCGTCAGCCTCAACTCCAGCCGGATTCCCGGGTGTTCGGCGCGGAGCCGGGCCACGGCGGGGGCGACCAGGGTGGCGCCCGCGGTGGCGAAGTAGCGGACCGTGAGCCGTCCCGTGCGCCCCGCCACCAGGTCCGCCAATGCCGTCTCCGCCTCGGCGACCTGCCGGCCGATCGCGTCCGCGTAC